>JAYTRT010000303.1:0-5798 GCA_043746045.1 Actinomycetota bacterium
GGCGAACCTCGCCCTGGTATGTCAGCACCCGGGCCGTGAACGATTCGCGTCCGCGTGTTCCGGCGATCAATGCGCTCAATTCGTCGTTGGTGCTCTTCAGATCATCTGGGTGGACCAGACCGAGGATGCCCCCGACAAGTCGAACGTGCTCCGGGTAGCCGAGGATCCGCTCGGTCGAGGGGCTGGCATAGAGGATTCGTCCGTTCATGTCGACAACGGTGATCATGTCGTTGGCATTGTTGAACAAATGGCTGAACCGGGACAGTTGGGTCACCATCTGCCGCCGTTCCGTGACATCGAACGATGCCGCGACGAGACGCGGCCGGGCCGGGTCGGGGATGACGGCGACATGGGTGTTGACCCACCGTTCCGTGCCGTCCGGCCGGACCACTCGTTGTTCGAGTTCGCCCCCGGCCACGACCCCGTCGCGGATTCTTCGGCCGACCTCGGTCGCGAATCCACGGTCCTCCGGATGGAGGAGATCGGCGACATCGACGCCGACCAACTGGTGCGGCGCTCGCCCTGCCTGATCGGCGAATGTCTGATTGCAGCGCAAGATCGAGCGGTCGCCGTCGAGGATCGCCAGACCGACGGGGGCAACCTCCAAGGTTGTGTCCAGCAGGCGCTGGGCGAGGTGTTCGGTCGTGATGTCGGTGAACGCGATCACCAGCCCGTTGACATTGTCGGGCTCGGGAATGCATGAAATTCGGAGCAGGATGCGTTCTCCATCCGGCCTCCGCCAGCCGACGATCTGGCCGAGCACCGGTTTGCCGGTAGCAGCGGCACGGACCGGGGGGAGGGCACCGAATGTCAGCGGCTTCCCTTCCTCGTCGTCCATGCCCCAATCGGTGCTCTGCCAACGCGCGGTCATCTCCGGTCCGGTCAATCCGAGAATTCTCTCGGCGGCGGGATTGGTGCGATGAACGGTGCCGGCCGTGTCGGCCAGCAGCACTCCCTGCTCGAGCGCGTCCAACGAGACGCGTGCGGTCTCCTCACTGCGGCGCAATGCGATCAGGAGATCCTGCTCGGTTCGTCGCTGGAACTCGAGTTCGACGAGGGCGGCGATGTGCTTCAGCGCCTGGCGTTGGGCGGCGTCGAGGACTCGCGGTTTGCGGTCGATGACGCACAGGGTGCCGACCGGGAGCCCTCCGGGACTGTACAGCGCTTGGCCGGCGTAGAACCGAATCTGCGGATCGCCGGTGACCAACGGATTGTCCGAGAATCGCTGGTCCGTCCAGGTGTCCTCCACCACGAACGGCTCGTCGGCCTCGGCGACGATCGCGTGCGCGCAGAACGCGACGTCTCTCGCTGTCTCCATGACCTCGAAACCGAATCGTGATTTGAACCATTGTCGATCGTGGTCGACGATGGTCACTAGAGCGATTGGTGCATCAAGGATGGTCGCTGCCAACGACGTCAGTCGGTCATAGCGTTGTTCTGCTTGTGTGTCGAGAATGCGCAGGTCTCGCACTGCTTCCAGTCGATGTTTTTCATCCGGATGCGGTTGGGGTGTTTCCACAATCATTCATCGGCAGCCTTGACGGAAGCTTGACATCGAAATCTGTGAGAAATGTCGTGTTCAGGGCCCCCTGTTGAGGGCTCCTGCTGTGGGCACCAGGCCGCGCGAGAACTCAGAACCCCGAGGAGATCGTGCGCAGCAGACCGAGCAGATCGTACGAGACGGAAGCGAGTTGCTCGACGTCGACTGTTCGTCCGGCGTGATCGTCGGGCGTGTTCGTGTGCCGTGATCGTCTGGTGCGGTCGTCGGGCGCGTTCGTCCGGCCGCGGTCTGCACCCCGTTTGCGCCGAGACGCCATCGGGTACCGCAGCAGTCGTGACCGATCCTCGACCCCCCGACGTTCACTTCGAGTTCGAGAACGAGCCGTCGGCGCCCCGGCGGGCTCGTCAGGCGCTGGAGTCGCTCTTCACGGATCCACAGGACTCGATCGCCGATGCCGTGAATCTGGCTGCGAGCGAATTGGTGTCGAACGTCGTGTTGCACACCGAGTTCGGTGGCCAGATGAACGCATGGGACCCTAAACCCCACGTTCCGCTCCGCCTCGAAGTGCTGGATCACGCGCCGATCATTCCAGTTCCGCCGCAGCAACCGGACGTCACCGGACGTGGTCTGGGGATCGTCGAGGATGTCTCGGACGCATGGGGCGTCGAGCCGACCGCTGATGGCAAGATCATCTGGGCGGAGTTCAACCGTCCCGACGGAGAGTGATGGTTCGGCCCGATGAATGGGTGCCCCCGGGCACGTTTCGGGCACGCTCGACCGGGGGCACGGCATCCTGGTCGAGCGGTTCGATGGAGGAAAGCAGGAGATGAAGTTCTTACGATCGGCGCTCGAACGACTGAGCGCCAAGCAGCAGAGCGAGTGGTTCTCGTACCTCGGTTCGTTCGGGGATGATTTCTTCACCGACGACTGACCGGAGGGCTCTGCTCCGTGTGAACCAACGCCTCACGAACAGTTCACACGCCGGCAATCTTGCCCGTGGTCGACGTCCCTACCGTGGACGATGTGGTACCCGATGCCACGTTCGGAAGGACAACCGTGGACACGCAGACCAACGCGATCTCGACCATCGATCTTGCCGACTGGCGGGCCGGCGGCCGTGCTGCAGCGGATGCTGCCGCTGAGGTCGATCGGGGCTTGCAGCGGGCCGGCTTCCTGCTTGTGCGCGGCCATGGACTACCCCAACGCCTGATCCCCGATCTGCGCACAGCGGCCCGTCGTTTCTTTGCTCTCCCGACCGATGTCAAGGCTCGGTATTCGACCAAGGTGGCAGGCCGGGGTTGGCAGGCGCAGGGGGTGGAGGCGAACGGATATTCCGAGGGGACCGAGACCCCGCCAGATCTGAAAGAGGGATTTTGCGTGGGCGCCCGGACCCTCACCGGCGACCCCGAGATCGATGCCGCGTGGTTTCCGAAGAACGTCTTCCCTGACGAAGTGGCCGAGATGCGCGGCCTGATCGACGAGTACACGGCGTTGATGAAGCAGCTGGCGGACGAGTTGTTGCGGCTCTGCGCTGCAGCCCTCGACCAGCCCTTGGAGACGTTGGCGTCCAAGACGGAACGATCGACGTGGTCGTTCAACCTCAATCACTATCCGCCGATGTCCGTTCTCGGAACTCCCGAACCCGGCCAGTTCCGCATCGGTCCGCACACCGACTTCGGGATGGTCACCATTCTCGACCGGGAGCCGGGACATGGAGGTCTGCAGGTGTTCACGGAGCAGGGCGGCTGGGCGGATGCTCCGTTCGACCCGGCTGCACTGACGGTCAACATCGGCGACCTCTTGGCCTACTGGTCCGGCGACCGGTGGTTGTCCGGCCGACATCGGGTTCTTCCGCCGCAGCCGTCTGCGCCCGACGAGGATTTGCTTTCGCTCGTCTACTTCTACGACCTCGACCACGACGCAGTCGTCACTCCGCTGCCGCCTCCGATCGGCAACGGTACGTCGCACGAACCGGTGATCTCCGGCGTCCACCTCAAAGCGAAGCTCGACGCGATCAGTGTCGGCTAAGCGCGGCCGAGAGCGATCAGCAGCGATCAGCGCCGACGATCAGGCGAGCAACGACGGAGGGGGCTCCTCGCCTCGCTCGGCGGCATATTCGGCACGTGATTTGTCGATTGCCATCACGGTCGACAGCACGAAGCTGTGGTTGGAGCCGATGATCCAGTCGTGTGAGGCCTGCGGCTGCGCGAGTTGACCGGTGAAGTGAGGGATCACGTATTGGGCCATCAGCTCGTAGGAGCGCAGGGTCTGACGGTGATCGGCGAGGTCGCCTCCGAACGTGAGGTAGCAACCGAAGCCGCCGGACTGTTCGATCAATCGCTCGATCTGGGCAATTGCCATGTCCGGCGTTCCGATCACACCGGCGCCGGTGTCGTTCATCTCCTTGATCCGGTCGTCGTAGTTGGTGGTCGACGACGGGCCCGTCGGAACGACATGGCTGAGGTAACCCATCACCCGCTCGAACCCGAACCGGCAGTTGTCGACGGCTTCTGCCGTTGTTTCGGCCAGATGCATCGGTCCCATCATCCGCCAGCTTGCCCGGTCGACGATCCGCCCGTGGTCGGCGGCCTGTTCTTCCATCACCTTCCAGTGCCCGGCGAGGTTGGCGAAGCCGGCCGGATTCGTCGCCGCGACCGAGATCAGACCTGTGCCGTGTCGGCCTGCCAGTTTCGGGCCCGACGGAGAAATGGATGCGGCGACGGCGATGTCGAACTTCGAATACGGCTTGAGCTGGAGGCGCCCTTCGCGCAGTGTGAACCAGTCGGTCTCGGCAGTGACGACCTCGCCGGCGAAGAGGCGCATGATGACATCGAAACTCTCCTCCATCATCCGCCGTTGGCTGTCGACAACGATCCCCAGCATCGACGCATCGGAGGCGAGTTGGCCGGGCCCGACTCCGAACATCGCCCGGCCGCGAGTGAGGTGGTCCAGCAGCACGATTCGGTCGGCGAGGATCAGCGGGTGGTGGTAGGGCAGCGAACTGACGCCTGTGCCGAGCTTGATCCGGCTCGTCATCGCGGCGGCCATTGCGATGAACACCTCTGGTGAGGCAATCGTCTCGTAGCCGCTCGAATGGTGCTCACCGATCCATGCTTCGTCGAAGCCGAGCGTGTCGAGGTGCTGGATCAGTTCGAGGTCACGATGGATGCTCAACGTCGGATTCTGTCCGACAGGGTGCATCGGTGGGAGGAAGATCCCGAAACGCAACGGATGCTTGGAACCGTTCGGGCCGTTGAAGGTCTCGGCGTTGGTCATCTGTCCCCCTGGTCGCAGTGTGGCCAGTCATGCTTAATCGGCGTGTCGGTGTACCGCAGAGGCGCAGCAACGAGACGGTTCACCGACCCCGTGCTCGATCGACTGCCCCGATCCGCGTGCAGCCGCGATCGAAGGTCAGGGGGCGGTGGTGCCGGCGATGACCGATGCGCTCGATGCCGAGACACCGGAACCTGTCAAAGCCGCGCCGGGTCGCATCGCGTCGCACTCTGCGGCGGTGCCTGGCCGGACTTTGCTGTCCGCGCCGCCGACCGCGATCTGCTGACGGGTGATCACGCCCGTTGGTAGTTCGATGGCTGGAACTGCCGACTGCGTGGAAGGACCGGTCGTGGCGTCGGAACCCGACGGTGAGACCGAGACTGCGATCGAAGAGGTTCCGGCCCCGGTGGTGCCGGTGGCCCCGGTGGCCCCGTTGGCTGTAGCCGACTTTGCGATCACCAATGGCCCGACAGCGTTGCCGTTGGCGTCTTCGACCGGTGTGGCCGTCGGTCGAACGACGGGCAGTTCGACGTCGTCGTAGGTGCACAGCACCGCTGCGGTGTCTCCGGCCTTGATCGACACCACGGTCAACGTGGCCTTCGCCGGAGCTGGTCCATCGGCCATCGCCCGTGAGGTCACGAACGCCCCGCCGGTGATTGCCGAAGCGGAGAGGGCAATCGCACCGATGACCGTCAACTTCTTGCGAATGTTCATGGATGGACTTCCCCTTCGTCGGGTGCCAGGTATCGGGCGTCGACTGCACGATGCGGTTCCGACCGCTGCACTGAATCACGTGCGACACTGAAAAGCAGCTGAACAGGGCGCGGGTCGTCGTCCCCGAGCAGCAGGCATGCATCGGTACGGTGTTTCCCATGCGGGTCCTGGTCATCGAAGACGACGAAGCGATCCGCAGTGTGTTGGACCGCGGCCTCCGTGCCGAGGGCTTCGATGTCGACGTCTGCGCCGACGGTCCGTCAGGCCTCTGGAAGGCACTGGAGGGCGGACACGCTGCGATCGTGCTCGA
>JAYTRT010000304.1:0-1776 GCA_043746045.1 Actinomycetota bacterium
TACCTGTCGATCACGGTCGGCGCCGAGAACGATGTGTCCGGCGGCGGACCGGTGTGAGTTCCGATCCGAACTCGTCGCAGTCGACCGAGCCGGCCGACAGCGGCGCGCAGCTCGACTTCTCGCGTGACATGAGCTACGGCGACTACCTGCACCTCGATCAACTGCTTTCGGCGCAGCATCCGCTGTCACCGGATCACAACGAATTGTTGTTCATCGTCCAGCATCAGACCAGCGAGCTGTGGATGAAGTTGATGCGACATGAACTGGCCGCAGCGATCGAGTCGATCGCGAGCGACGATCTGCAAGGCGCGTTCAAGATGTTGTCGCGGGTCAGCCGGATCATGGAACAACTCGTCCACGCGTGGGACGTGCTGGCCACGATGACACCGCCCGAATATTCCGCGATTCGTCCGTACTTATCGCAGAGCAGCGGATTTCAGAGCTGGCAGTACCGCTGCATCGAGTTCGCCGTCGGCAACAAGAACGCCACCCTGCTCAAGCCCCACGAACATCGTCCGGATCTGTTCGAACAGGTGGACGAGGCCTGGCGCGCACCCTCGCTCTACGACGAGTCCTTGCGGTTGTTGGCTCGACGCGGTCTCGCGATCCCGGCGGCGTTCGTCGAACGGGATTGGACGATGCCGTACCAGGCCGATGCCGCGGTCGAGGGTGCCTGGCTGCAGGTGTACAGGGATCCGAAGCGGTACTGGGATCTCTACCAACTGGGCGAGGAACTGACCGACTTCGAAGATGCGTTTCGCCTGTGGCGGTTCCGGCACGTGACGACGGTCGAGCGGATCATCGGCTTCAAACGTGGCACGGGCGGCACGTCGGGCGTCGGCTACCTCCGCTCGATGTTGGACGTCGTGTTGTTCCCGGAGATCTGGTCGTTGCGGACGTCCCTGTGAGACCATCAGGCGACCAGCATGATCAGATGAGACCATGCCAGAACCGGCCGCCTGGTGCGCTCGTCATCCCGACGATCGAGCGACGGCAGGAAGGCCGTCGATGAACTCGGCGATGAGTTCGGCGATCGTGCCCGCGAGATCCGTCTCGTGCATCGCATGCGATCCACCGGGGATCGACTCGAATCGGCAGTTGCGCATCTTCCGCTCCAGGTACTGACCGGATGATGTGAATTCGGGACGGTCGTCGGCGCCCGCCATCACCAGCGTCGGCACCGTCAGCTCGGACAGGCTGTCCATCACCACCGAGTCGAATTGGAGGTTGAGATCGGCCACCTGGATCGGCACGCCGAACCGATGTGCATTGCGGCGTGAACGTTCGTTCCAATCATTCCGCTTCGATTCGTCACGGAATCCGGGTCCGGTGTTGAGCACGACAAGACCCCGCGCGACGCCACGTCGCGTCGCAGCGTGGGCCAGGGCGAGGTAGCCACCGAGTGAGTGGCCGACCAGGACGGCTGGCACCGGTGCCAGTGTGGCGAGGACATCGTCGATGTCGACGAGCGCAGCGTCTCGGGTGTATTCGGCCGGGTCGTCCGGCACCGGTGACCGACCGTGTCCGAGCAGATCGATGACAACGACGCGGAACCGCTCGGCCAGCAGCGGGGCGCACTCGTTCCAGGTTGCTGACGACGACCCCATCCCGTGGATGAAAATGATCGGATCGCCCGAACCCGACTGCTCAGTGTGAATTCTCACGAATCGTCTCCCGATCAATGCCTGTCGGCGGCGTGCGACAGCATCCTCGATCCGACACAGTAGACACGCCGGCCCCCGAGTGCAGTCGGAAACGACATCCGCCGGAACACAT
>JAYTRT010000305.1:0-1775 GCA_043746045.1 Actinomycetota bacterium
TACCACTTCAGCTCGTCGTACGGTGCCGGCAAGGCCGGCCTCGACCGGCTCAGTGCCGACATGGCTCTGGAGCTGCGGCCGTACGGCATCGCCTGCTGCGCGGTGTACCCCGGTTCTGTCGCGACAGAGTTCATCGCCGAGTGGTCCGCCAAGCGCGGCACCGACCTCAGCGGAGCGCAGACGACGCTCGGAGTCGGACGCACGATCGCCGCGCTCGCCGCTTCACCTGACCTGATGGAGCGGTCGGGATCCATCCAGTGGATCGAAGACGTCGCCGAGCAACTCGGCGTCGTCGACGAGCACGGCCGTGCATTGCCGAAGTACGCCAAGCGGATCTGAACAACTGCTCACGCAACACAAGGAATGGACGATTGGGCGACTCGACGGCAGTCGTCACCGGACGGCTCGGTGATCTCCGGCTCGTGAGTGTCGAGAAGGTGCTGAGGTTGCGTCAGCTCTTGTTCGTCAAGATCCGACCGGGCGCTCCGACGGGGACGTCGGAGATGTACTGCTCGAGGATCTGGTGAAAGGCCTGCCCGCCACCTTCGTTGCGACCGAACAGAACGTGCTCTTTGGCTCCGGTGGCGAGTGCGCGCTGCAGTCGCAGTCCGGTGTAGTAGTCCTCGTCGCGGACGACCATCTCCAAGAACGCGGCCTTCTGCTCGGCATCGGCGCGTCGCTCGGCGTTCGGTTCTGCGGCGGTGTAGTAGTGCTGCAGCGTGACCGAGGTCCCCGGTGTCGAGCCCGGGAAGAGCTGGCTGATCAGGCCTCCACCGTTGCCGCCAGCGAACGACACGTGCGGGAAGATCGTCCAGACTCCACCACAGATGAGGTCCATGTTCCACTCGTCCTCGGGGATGTCGCGCAGCCGCAGCAGAGCTGGGTCGGGCGACGTCATTCGCTGATGTGGTCCCCACGAGTCGTAGATCGGTCGGTTGCTGATGTCCGGACCGAACGTCTTTCGATGCAGGAACGGCAGGTGATAGAAGTCGAGGTAGCCGTCGTAGGCGATCTTCCAGTTGGGCCCGTCGACCGGGGTCTGCTTGATCAGGTGCCAGTCGCCGAAGCCGAAGAAGTCGAGCACCTTGTCGTACCCGCACAGGTGGGCGTCGATGTCCATCGGCGCGCCCGGGGTGAGCACGACGAAGATCAGCCCGGCGCGCTCGGCCACCGGCAACGGGGTCAGGCCCATCTCGATCGGCTCGATTGCCCCGAAGTATTCGCGATCGGTGACACCGACGAGGTCTCCCCTGGTGTCGTACGCCCATGCGTGGTACGGGCACGAGAATCGGCGCGCCGTGCCGAGGCCGTCGGGCACGACGACGGCACCGCGGTGGCTGCACGAGTTGAGGAAGGCGCGCACCACACCGCCGGCATCACGGGTGAGGAGCACCGGCACGTCCATGACGGTCATCGCCTTGTAGGACGAGGCACCGCGCAGCTCGCCGCCGAGGGCGAGCATGAGCGGGATCCGTTTGAACATCGCGACCTCGCGTTCCCACCGGTCGTGGTCGAGGTAGTTCTTGGCAGGGATGCGCATCACGTCGTCGACCTGAGACGGCGTGTTCCCGGCCTCGGCATGGGCCATGTTGACCGTCGCCATTGCCACCATCTGGCGTCGGTTCTCGGTGGTCTCGACTGCGAGCAGGGATCGTTCGATCTTGCCTGGAGGGGCAACGGGGGACGTGGCCGGCGACTTCTTCGATGGTGCTTGCATGGTGTCTCCTCAACTCTTGGTTGTCATTGGCGAGGGGCCTGGTGGGGTTGGTTGCTGA
>JAYTRT010000306.1:0-1774 GCA_043746045.1 Actinomycetota bacterium
CCGCGCTGACATCGCAGCAGATCAGTCGACCGCCTTCAGCCAGTCCGCGGGCGAGACAGACCGACGAGTAGCCCGTGAACGTGCCGACCTCGACGATCAGCTTGGCACCGATCAACTTCGCCAACATCGTCAACAGAGCACCCTGTTCCGGCGCGATCTGCATCCGCGAGATTGCACCCATCGCCAAGGTGTCGTCGGCCAGCCGCTGCAGCACGGGATCTGGGGGTGCGCCATGGGCGACCAGGTATGCGTGCAGGTCCGCATCGAGTCCGAGCGTCTTCGGAGTGTTGGCCAGTCCGTGGACTCTATTGCGCGTCGGGTTGGGCACACCCCTCGTGGAGGGGCGTCCCGGCAGGACCGACCGGCAGCGCGCTCGGTCAGCGACCGCGGTTGGAGGAGCCGCTGCGTCGGCCCGAGCCGGCGCGAGCCGAGCCCGGTCGCGCTGACGGCGGACGACCGTTGGCGACACGACCACCACTGCGACCGACCGGTTGGGCGTACTCGACCGGGGCGACGTACTTGACGAGTGGCGCCGGCGGACCAGCGAGATGACTGACCATCGAGTGACCCGGACCAACGCGTGTGATCGTCGGCTCGATGCGCGCAGCGCGGGTCAACGACTTCACGTCGCCGACCTGATCCGGCGTCATCAAGGTGACGACGACACCTTCGGCACCGGCCCGAGCGGTACGGCCCGAGCGGTGCATGTATGCCTTGTGCTCCGCCGGCGGATCGACGTGGATGACCAGTGCGATGTCGTCGACGTGAATGCCGCGCGCGGCGATGTCGGTTGCGACGAGCACGCGAGTGGTGCCTTCGGAGAAGGATTCCAGGTTGCGCTCACGCGCGTTCTGCGAGAGGTTGCCGTGCATTTCGACGGCGGGGATGCCCGCAGCCGACAACTGCTTGGCCAGCTTCTTCGCACCGTGCTTGGTGCGTGTGAAGAGCAACGAGCGCTCCATCCCCTGGGCCAGTTCGCGGATGATCGTTGGCTTGTCGGCGAGGGTCACGGCGAAGACGTGGTGCGTCATCGTGGACACCGGCGAGACGGCTGGATCGACCGAGTGGACCACCGGGTTGGTGAGGTAGCGGCGGACGAGGACGTCGATGCCGTTGTCCAACGTGGCCGAGAACAGCAAGCGCTGTCCGACCTGAGGGGTTTGATCCATCAGACGCTTGACGGCCGGCAAGAAGCCGAGGTCGGCCATGTGATCGGCTTCGTCGAGGACGGTCACCTCGACAGCGTCGAGACGACAGTGGCGTTGCGCGATCAGGTCCTCGAGGCGTCCGGGGCAGGCAACGAGGATGTCGACGCCGAGACGCAGCGCAGTCACCTGTGGGCCCTGGCCGACGCCACCGAACACGACTGCCACCTTCTGGTTCATCGCCTGGGCGATCGGCGCGAGCACCTCGGCAACCTGGTTGGCCAGTTCACGGGTCGGAACGAGGATCAACGCACGAGGGCGCTTCGTCTCACGCTTGGCACCTGAGGCGGCGAGTCGCACGACGGTCGGGATCGCGAACGCAATGGTCTTGCCACTGCCGGTCTTGCCACGGCCGAGCACATCGCGTCCGGCCAGGGAATCGGGAAGCGTCGCGGTTTGGATCGGGAACGGGATGATGACGCCTTCGCGGCTGAGTGCCGCGACGATCGGCGCCGGCACGTTCAGGACGGTGAAGTCGGCTGCGTCAGCGACCGGCGCCGACATGGGTGTCAGGTCGACGACGCCACTGTCGCCGCCGCCATTGTTGTTGCTACCGCCGCGATTCGAAT
>JAYTRT010000307.1:0-1772 GCA_043746045.1 Actinomycetota bacterium
CGCTGGCCGCTCGATTCGACGGGCGGCTGCAGTTCGGAACTGCCGGCCTGCGCGGCGAGATGGGTGCCGGGCCGCTGCGTATGAACCGGCTCGTCGTCCGCCAAGCTGCAGCCGGACTCGGTCGGTACGTCCTCGACCAATGGCCGGACGAAGCAGGCGATCGCGGGATCATCATCGGCTACGACGCGCGACGCAAGAGCGATGACTTCGCGCTCGACACGGCTCGCGTCCTCGCCGCGATGGGAATCCGCGCCCTGCTGCTCCCTGCGCCGCTGCCGACGCCGGTGCTGGCGTGGAACATCCGTGAGCACAATGCAATCGCCGGTGTCGTGGTCACCGCCAGCCACAATCCGCCGGCTGACAACGGGTACAAGGTGTTCCTCGGTGATGGTGCGCAGATCGTGCCTCCCCACGACATCGGAATCGCCGCGTGCATCGATCAGTTCGATCCGTGCATCGTGCCACTCTCGGCCATCGACGACCGCCTGATCGTGCGTCTCGACGACGCTCCGCTGCAGCGCTATCTCGCGTCGGTGCCCGCCGTACGACTGCTGCCCGATCTGGCCGGAGGGCCGGTCGCGTACACGGCGATGCACGGGGTCGGGGGAGCGACGTTGCTGGCGGCGTTCGAACGTTCGAACCTGCCCACTCCGTTCGTGGTTGCCGAACAGCAACAACCCGACGGTTCGTTCCCGACGGTCTCGTTCCCGAACCCCGAGGAGCCGGGGGCGATGGACCTTCTACTCGCTCGCGCCGCGGCGTCGGGTGCGCTGCTGGCGCTCGCCAACGACCCCGACGCCGATCGTCTCGGCGCGGCGATTCCGTCGATCGACGCGAGCGCCGGGGTCGCAGGCTGGCGTCGGCTGACCGGGGACGAGATCGGTTGGCTGCTCGGCGATCACATCCTTCGCCACACCGCGGGCGACGATCGTCTGGTCATCACCACCGTTGTTTCGTCGTCGATGCTCAGCCGAATGGCCGCGTTCCACGGCGTGCATTTCGAGGAGACCTACACCGGTTTCAAGTGGATTGGTCGGGTGGCCCTCGATCATCCCGATCTGAACTTCGTGTTCGGTTACGAGCAGGCGCTCGGGTATCTGGTCTGCAAGCAGCCGATGGACAAGGACGGCATCACGGCCGGCGTTCTGTTGGCCGAAGTCGCGGCGCTGGCGGCCGCCGAGGGCGTGACGTTGCAGGACCGTCTCGACGCACTCGCCGGGCAGTTCGGCCGCCACGTCGTGGCCGATCTCTCGATCCGGCTCGACCCGGTCGATGCCGCTGCCAAGGTGGCTGCGATGCGGGCGAATCCGCCGACCGAGGTCGGTGGTCATGGCGTCACGGGTGTCGAGTGGTACCAGGAAGCGGGTCTGCTCCGCCTGTGGCTGAACGACATCCGGCTGCAGATCCGCCCGAGTGGGACCGAGCCGAAGGTCAAGCTCTACGGCGAAGCAATCGGCAGCGACCCCGCCCCCCTCCTGCAGTCCCTCGCCACCCTCCTCTGACCCCGAGAAACTTTCGCGAGCGTTTTCGGCCCCTATAGCGCTCTTTTGACCGCAAACTCCTGCAAGCGCGACCGCCGTTCATAGACGTCGAGCACCTGCCGTGCGCACCGCATCAGATCGCGGAGTTCGATCTCGTCGAAACGGATCACCTGCCATCCGATCTCGTCGCAGCCCCGGTCGCGCCCGCGATCCTTTCGTCCTTTGTCGTTGCCGCCGTGCCACCAATTCGCACCGGGTTCGATGCCGAGTCGCACGTCAGGCCACGCGAGG
>JAYTRT010000308.1:0-5770 GCA_043746045.1 Actinomycetota bacterium
TGCGCAGCATGCATCACGCACAGCGAGTCGCTCTCCAGAAGCGGCCGCAGCGCGGTCACGTCGACGGCCAACGGATCGACCAACGCAATGCCACCCGGCCACCCGAACTGAGCGAGAGCGAGCTTCGGGAAGTAGGTCTTCTCGCGATGGAACTCGGAGTCGAATGCATATCGCGGTTCGGCGATGAGCATCTCGACGAGGTCTTCGACTTCGGCCTGCGTCTCGATCCACGTGTAGGTCACGAAGGCGAATCTCCACCGGTCACGACCGGACGACCGCTCGCCATCCACGCCATCGTTCCGCCGGCGACGTTCACGGTCTCGATGCCTTCCCCCTCGAGGAATTGGCACGCGCGCATGCTGCGTCCGCCGGACTTGCAGATCACATATGTGGGCCCGTCTCCCCGAAACCGGTCGATGTTGTCGGGGACCGTGCCGAGGACGATCAACTCTGCGCCCGGAACGTGCCCGTCGGCGTACTCCTCGACCTCGCGGACATCGATCAGCCGAGTGCCCTGATCGAGGCGTTCGGCCAGTTCTTCGACGGTGATCTCAGCAATTGCCACGAGTCCGCACGCTACTCACTGCGCGCCCAGATGCAGGTCATCCGGGGTGTTCACATTGATCAAGACAGCGGCCGGCAGATCGACCTCGACCACGCGCAGAACGGTCATCGCCCGGTGAACGCCACGCTCGCCACCGTCGAACCCGGACTGCAACGGTTCGGTCGCGGAAGTCAGCCACACTGCGCACAACGGTTCGACCCGCGTCGTCCGGGCGGCCACGACGTCTGCACTGCCCGTCAGATGCGCAGCAGCGCCCAGCAATGACCCGAGCGACGACCCGTCGATCCACGGCAGATCCGTTGCGACGACGAGCACCTGCCGGCCGTTCCCGAACCGCAACGCCGTGAGAATCCCCCCGAGGGGTCCTTCGCCCGGATACAGGTCGGCGACGTGAGGCAGCCCGGCGCAGAGTTCCCGAGGTCCAACGGCGACGATGTCGACACAGCCGGCGGTCGACAGTGCCGCAGCGACCCGCTGAGCCATGGGGATTCCCGCAACGTCGAGCAGCGCTTTGGGTTGTCCCATCCGCCGGCTCGCACCGCCCACGAGAACGGCTCCGACCACATCCACCGATGTCACGACCGCACGTCCCGGTACCCGCCCTGCTCAGCCTTCGACGGGAACGCCAGAGGGTTCGAGCTGGAGGATGAACACGTGGATCCGCTCGGCTTCGGCGTCCTCGCCGATCGCGCGGGCCATCTGACCCAGTCCGCGCATTGCGCGGAGGAACCCGCGATTCGATTCTGCTGCCCAGCGAACGTAGCCGGATCCGCGCCACCCATTGGCCCGCAGTTCGTCGAGCCCGCGGTGGTACCCGACGCGGTACGCCGCATACCGTTCGATCTCGTCACGGCCGAGGTCACCCAATCGGGCCCACGCATCGACGTAGCGCGGCCATCTGGCAACAACAGCGGCAACCGCTGCGCGTCGATCACTCGGATCGACGGCAAGCGCGTGCTCGAGGGCCTGGCTGGCCTGAACATCTGGTTCCGGGACCACAGTCGACGGGGGGCCTGATGTGAACAGTTGGACCGGTCGATCGTCGCTCATTGCGCCACTGTACGGCCACCTGCGCTCTATGGTTGCCCGATGACAGCGATGAGCTACACGACGGCGAAGGACATTGCCGTCGTCGCCGTCGTGGTTCTGATCGCTCTCGCTGTGTTGATGGCGAAACTGATGGCCGGCATCAGCAAGAAGTTGCTGGCGATCATGATGTTCGCTGCGTTGGCGTTCGGAGTGTGGTCGCAGCGCCAAGCTCTGCAGAGCTGCGCAGCGACCGCTCAGGCAACCGGCCGATCCGTACCGTGTCGGTTCTTCGGGACCGACATCACGGTGGGGAAATCGTCGACCGGCTGACCGCCGAGGCCCATGGTTCGCCAGCTGCACGAGCAGCTGGATCGACGACCAGGTCGGCGAACAGCAGCGATTGGCTCATCGGTGCGTCGTGCCGGCAGTCGGTCAGCACGACGCAACTGCTTCCCGGAAATCGGGTGTGGATGTCTTGCATGCCCTGCTGGTGATGCGCCGCACCGTTGCTGCCGTAGGCGACGACCAGCGGGCAGCTGATCTGTTCTGGTGACCAAGGCGGATTTGCCTGCAGATCGCGGAGTTCCCCCACCATCGCCGGCCCCTCGGCCCGACGGGTGGCGCGGGTGCGCTCCGGCAGCGATTCCCACAACTGGTCTCCGACGAGACGCCGCATGAACCGTTCGGCTGCCTCAGCCGGATCCGCGGACGATGCTCGCGCCGCGGCCCCCGCAGTCGTGCTCGGCCACCACGGCTCCCAGGACAACGGCGTCTCGTACAACGCGATCGCGGCGACCAGATGTGGATGTCGGGCTGCCGTCGCCATCGCGACGTTCCCGCCGTAGCTGTGACCGACCAGAAGCGCGCGTCGACCCGCCAGCAACTCGACCAGATCCGCGACCTGATGGCCCATGTCGAATGCGTTGGGGTCAGCGGCGTTGGGGTCAGCGGCGTTGGGGTCAGCGGCGTTGGGGTCAGCGGCGTTCGGTATCGTCGAGCGGCCGTAGCCGCGCCGGTCGTAGCGGAGCACGCGGAACCGGTCGTCCAGGCGGCGGCTGAGCCTGAGCATTCCGCTCGCACGGTCCATCGACCCATGGATCAGCACGACGACCGGGGCATCGGGCGGTCCCGCCTCCTCCGACCAGATCGACATCATCTGCATCGCACGATACGCACCATCGCGGGCAGAAGGTGCTATCCAGAGGATCCATGGAACTGATCCTGATCCGCCACGCGCTGCCCATCAGACGCGTGGTGGCGGAGGGGGCCGCCGATCCCGAGTTGAGCGCCGACGGGTTGGTCCAGTCACAGCACCTGGCTTCGTACCTGGAAGACGAACCGATTGACGCGATCTACACCAGCCCGCTCCGACGCGCGATTCAGACCGCCGCGCCATTGGCGGAACGACTCGGCCTGACGCCGACGATCGTCGATGGCGTCGCCGAATACGACCGAATGTCCAATACCTACATCCCGGTCGAGGAGCTCAAAGCAACCAATGATCCTCGTTGGCAGCAGATGCTGGCCGACTCGTGGGACGACCGGGAGGAGACCCGTACCGAGTTCGCCGACCGCATCCAGTCGGCGATGGAATCGATCATCGTCGATCATCCTGGTCAGAACGTGGCCGTGGTGTGTCACGGCGGCGTGATCAACGCATTCCTCGCCCGCGTGCTCGCTGTCCGGGACAGTGCCGGCTTCTTCTATCCGAACTACACGTCGATCCACCGGGTGGCGGCAGCACGCAGCGGCCAACGCCAGATCCTCACGGTCAACGAGACCGCACACCTACGTGGCACCGGTCTGCCGATCGGCCTCTACGGTACGTGACGTGAACGCACCGAACGCCGCCATCGACGATCTGCTCGCCTTCCTCGACGCCTCGCCATCGCCGTTTCATGTCGTCCGTTCGGCCGCCGATAGGCTGGTCTCGGCAGGGTTCGAGCAACTCGTCGAAACCGAACCCTGGCGGCCCGTCACCGACGGCTTCGTGATCCGAGGCGGAGCGCTGGTCGCGTGGAGATCGCCTCACAGTGCAACGGCGCCTCTCCCGTTCAACATCGTCGGAGCGCACACCGACTCCCCCTGTCTTCGGATCAAGCCTCGACCCGATACCGGACAGCTCGGTTGGCGCCAGCTCGCCGTCGAGGTCTACGGCGGGGTCTTGTCGAATTCGTGGCTCGACCGCGACCTCGGCATCGCCGGAAGGGTCGTGATGCACGACGGGTCCACCATCGACATCGCTGTCCATGAGCCGATCGCCCGGGTGCCCCAACTGGCGATCCATCTCGACCGCGAGGTCAACGAGAAGGGCCTGGTGCTCGACAAGCAACAGCATCTGACCCCGGTGTGGGGCACCGGTGCAGCAACGAACGGCGATTTCGTCGCCTGGTTGGCCGAGCACACTGCCGTCACGGCGGCCGACATTGCATGGTGGGAGCTGAGTCTTTTCGACGTGACAGCTGCAGCGGTGCTCGGCTCGGATCAGTCGTTGATCGCCAGCGGACGCCTCGACAACCAAGTCAGCTGCTGGGCCGCGACACATGCCCTGTGCGCTGCCGACGCGCCGACGACCCACGTCGCAATGATCGCGTTGTTCGATCACGAAGAAGTCGGCTCGCAGAGTGCTTCCGGAGCCAGCGGTCCACTGCTGAGCACCATCGTCGAACGCATTGTTCTCGGCTCGGGCGACCAGAGCCGAGGACGGGACGAACTGCATCGGTCGCTCGCCGGATCTCTGTGCATCTCCGCCGACAATGCGCATGCGGTCCACCCGAACTATCCCGAACGCCACGAGCCCGGCCACCGCCCCATCGTCAACCAGGGCCCGGCGATCAAGGTCAACAGCAATCAGCGCTACGCGACAAGCGCTGACACTGCAGTCGCGTTCCAGCGCGCCTGCGAGCAGGCGGGTGTTCCGTGGCAGGTCTTCGTGTCCCGCAACAACATGCCGTGCGGTTCCACGATCGGCCCGTTGACTGCGACCGCGCTGGGAATTCGCACCGTCGACGTCGGGGTGCCGCAACTGTCGATGCATTCGGCCCGCGAGTTGTGCGGCATCGACGATCCCCGGTATCTCGCTTCGGCCCTCGCCGTGTTCTTCGCCGGCTGAACGCTCCGACGTGGTCGACGCTGGCCGTCGTTTCGCGAATGGAACCTTTCCGACCGCTGACGTGTCGTAGAGGTGTGATCACAACGGGCGACACAACCGGCACGCCCGGCACGGCGGCCGACTCGCGGAACAGCAGCCGACTCGCCCTCGAACACGTGTATGCGGCCGAACACGCCAGCCTGGTGCGCACGGCCACGCTGATCTCGGGCTCGCAGGCCACCGGCGAGGATCTGGTCCAAGAAGCATTCGCCAAGCTGTACCCGCGCATCGACCAGATCTCCAATCCAGCGGCCTGGCTGCGGACCGTCGTGGTCAACGGCGCACGCAACGACATCCGCCACGCGATCGTGCGGCGACGCTTCCTGGCCGAACATGCGCCGTTGCGCACCGACATCGGCGAACCAGAAAGCGGGTCCGGGTTGATCGAATCTCTGCGTCGGCTACCCGGTCGCCAGCGAGCGGTTGTCGTGCTTCGTTTCTACGAGGACCGGTCCGAGCAGGACATCGCCGACGTCCTCGGAGTTCGGCTCGGCACCGTCAAATCATCGCTGCACCGCGCTCTCGCAACCCTTCGTCAGGAGATGTCGCAATGATGGAAATCCGCGATGCGCTGGAAGCCGGCCTGCAATCTCAGGCTGCAACGATTCAGCCCAGGCAAGACCTTGCCGATGTTTTCGACAGGATCGAGCATCGCCGGCGTCGGACCCGACTGTCCGGTGTCGGGGCCTGCGTGCTGCTCGTCGGCGGCGCCATCATCGGCGCGCTGGTCGTGCGCCATGGCGACCCGCGACCACCGACCAACTCACCCGTCGTCATCACCATCGGAGCGATCTCGATCGGTGCCGTCCCGGCGGGCTCGACGCTCGAGCGACACGACACAGGTGCGGTTGCGGGGCCGTGGTCGATCGTCGTGCGCCGCAGCGACGGTTCGTTCGGTCTGCACAGCGCGATAGTCGTCTTTCCGGTCGCCGAGCCGAAGGCGCTCGCCACCCCGGTCGATGTCGGCGGCCGCACTGGATTCAGCGGTCAACGCATCGTGGTCTGGCCGATCGGCGGTCAGTGGG
>JAYTRT010000309.1:0-1769 GCA_043746045.1 Actinomycetota bacterium
GGGGCGGCCGGGGCGTTGGTGGCGCGGGGCGGTGAGATCATCGAACGCATGGGGGCGAAGGAGCTTGTCGTAGTTCTCGACGCTGTTGGTGCCGGTGACGCATTTGCCGCAGCGTGGATCGTGGCCGACCGCCACGGGTTCGATACTGCGCAGTGTCTTCAGCGGGCCACGGACACGGCGCTGGTTGCTCTCGGTGTGACGGGTGGGCGACCGGCGTCGAACTCCTGACGGACCGGCCGGATGCAGGTTGCTACGACGTCGGTGGTTTCTTGTTCGGTTGCGGCTGGCGACGTCGAACGAGGGCCTGGCGCCGGCGGGGCGTGATTGGTGCGTGTCGTTGTTTTTCCGAATACATGTGACGATCGGCAACGGCCAACAACTGGACGTCGAGCTCAGAGGAGCTCAAATCCGTGTGGGCAACGCCGATGCTTATGCCGACGGCCTCTCGTTCGGTGACGGACCGCACGGCGATACGGATGCGTTCGGCCAGAGCGTCGGCATCATTGACCTCAAGATCGTCGGCGACCACACAAAACTCGTCGCCGCCATTTCGGGCGACGAAATCCAAGGGCCGGACCGCCCCCTTCAGTGCATTGGCGACGTCGATGAGAACGGCGTCGCCCCGCGCGTGCCCAAGACGGTCGTTCACCTGTTTGAAGTTGTCGAGATCGGCAAACAGCAGCGCCCGCCGACCCGTCACGCTCGGACGTCGGAGGTACTCCATGAGGGCAGCACGATTGTTGAGTTCGGTCAGGGAGTCCCGGCGCGCCTGGCGAAGCAGTTCGAGTTCGGCCTGACGCCGGACGTCGATGTCGCGAATATGGGCGACGATGCCACGTACGGCTCGATGGTCGAGAAGATTCACGATGGTCGTCTCGATCCAGATCGGGCCCCGCTCTTTGTGCACCAACCGACACTCAACCCGCTTGGCCACGCCTGGATCGGCGAGCGCTGCCGACGTGGTGTTGCACCAGAGCTGCACGTCGTCGGGATGCACAAGGTCCGACGGTTGCAGCTCGGCGAGCTCGACGATCGAGTAGCCGAGAACCTGCGCAAGCGACGCGCTCATGTAGGCGCGAGAACCGTTGGCATCGAAAATGCAGGTACCGTCGGAGGCGGTTGTGGCGAGCGACTGGGCGAGGTAGTCGTCGACGGCATGCACGCGATCACCGAGCAGCGGACCGCTGACATCGCGCAGCGACATCAGGATGCCACCCACACGGGGATCGTCAAAGCGGTTGTGTCCGAGCATCTCGACGTCGCACCAATGACCCTCGGCATGCTGAATCCGCACGATGATGGCAGGTCCTCGCCACGAGGAATCGGCCAGTTCTCGCAGGAGCACGCTGGCGCATCGATCGACGTCATCGGGATGCAGGAATGCGAACCCGTTTCGTCCGATGATTTCGTGCGGGTGGTACCCGAAGTGTTCAAAAATTTCGGGAGTGGCATCGATGACCTTGTTCGATGCATCGATCACCAACAGCGCATCGGCCGTTTCAGAAATCACCGTTCGATACAGGTGACTTGTGTTCGGGATGAGGGATCCATCCACCGAGTTCATGGCCACCACCATCGACGGAAATTGTCGTTCGGTTGAGGAAATCTTGAGGAGCTTGACGAACGACCGAACCGTTCGCGGCTGGACCTGATGCTTGGTATTTCAGAAACCCATCTGCGAGGCGACGGCACCGACAGTGGGAAGACGAACTAACCGGACCACGACGAATGTGGTTGCCCCCTCGACCCGTTGGCCGATTCCGATGCTG
>JAYTRT010000310.1:0-1768 GCA_043746045.1 Actinomycetota bacterium
GGCTGGTGAACGCCGCTGTGGCAACGGGTGACATCGCGGCCCGACCGAGCGTGGCACCGCTGACCATCATCGCCAGGCCGCTCGACGGGTTGGAAGGAATCAGGCTGTTCGCCAGCGACAGGGTGGAGACGATCGCGAACTCGAAGGCGCCGATGAACAGCGCGAGCAGTGCGATGCCGATGACCAGATGGCCGTGCAACACAGCGAGGGCGAGCCCGGCCGGAACGACTGCGGTGGCGCCGACCATCGTCGAGTTCTGTGCGCCCCACCTGTCGACGAACCGCACCGTCGTCGAAGTGCCGAGTAGTTCGGCGACACCGAATCCGAAGATCACGGCGGCCAGGGCGATGTCGCTGAACCCGAAGTCGTCCTGCAACCAGGTGCCGAAGGTGACGAAGATGGCCTGGGCAGACGCCGTCAGCGCGACGGTCGCGATGATCACCCACCAGCCGGCAGCGAGCGGCGACTTCTGACGGATCGTCCCGTCGAGGTGGCCGGTTCTCGGCTGCTCGTCGGGCAGAACGCGCCGCAACACCGCCGACATGGTGACCATCGCGATGATCGCCAAGACGTAGCCCCATCGCCACGAGGTGAGTCCGGTGACCACGCCCATCAGGACGACACCGGTGAACAGCCCGACCGCCCACGCTGATTCGGTGAGTCCGATGGCCCGACCCACCCGGACGAACTCGACGCGGTCGGTGATCCACGCGATGACACCGAGATCGAGCACGATCTTGCCGAGTGCGATGACCGCAAGACCGACTGCGAACTGCACGGCGCTGCGGCTCGTCGCGGCGACGCAGGCCCCGAGCGACATCACCAACAGCCCGCACGAGATCGCCGACCGTCGCTCGAAGCGCCCGGCGAGATGGGTGACGAGCGGTGCGCTGAGCCCGACCAGTTCGCTGACGGCAATCGCGGCACCGACCGTGGCCAGGCTGACATGGAGGCCGCTGGCGATCGTGGCGATGAACGGTGCAACGAACCGCGAGGCGCTGTTCGCCGTCACCTTGGCGACGGTGAGTGGCGTGATGGCCGAACGGACCTCGACCGAGTAGGACTCGTCGAGACGGCTGGCCAACACGGGCAACCACCGTAACGAGATGCAACCCCGGACATCTCGCCGGGCTGGAAGATCTCCCGGGCTGGAAGATCTCATCGGTTTCGATAGCCTTTCGGCCCAGTGGGTCTCATCGTTCAAAAATACGGCGGAACATCGGTTGCCGATCCCGATCGCATGCGTGCGGTGGCCGAGCATGTCGCCTTCACCAAGCGCCATGGCAACGACGTCGTCGTCGTTGTCAGCGCGATGGGGAAAACCACCGACAATCTGATCGCCCTGGCGACCCAGGTGTCCAACACGAGGCCCGGTCGCGAGATGGACATGCTGTTGACGACCGGCGAGCGGATGTCCGCGGCGCTGGTGTGCATGGCATTGAACGACCTCGGCGTCGATGCGATCAGCTTCACCGGCAGTCAGGTCGGGATCATCACCGACAACGTGCACGGCAAGGCCAAGATCGTCGAGGTCAAGGGTGATCGCGTTCGCGATGCACTGGCCAAGGGCAAGGTCTGCGTCGTCGCCGGTTTCCAGGGGGTCAGCCTCGACAAGGAGATCACGACGATGGGTCGTGGGGCCAGCGATCTGACCGCCTCGGCGCTGGCCAAGGCATTGAACGCCGATGCCTGCGAGATCTACACCGATGTCACGGGGGTGTTCACCGCCGATCCACGGATCGTCCCCCAGGCCCGCAAGCTGCAGCAC
>JAYTRT010000311.1:0-1767 GCA_043746045.1 Actinomycetota bacterium
TCGGTCATCATCGGGAAGTCGCCCATGAAGACGGTCTGCTCTTTGATCTCTCCGGTGTTGCGGTTCATGAACCGGGCGCGCACGAAAATGGGCGCCGAGTACGTCATGTCCTTTTCTTTGCACTCGGCAACGGTGAACTTCGGCGGGGGACGCAAGTCCTCGTCGTCTGGGTCGAACTCGAGTTCGAGCTGGAGAGCTTCGGAGAAGTCCTTGATCGGCGAGATATCGCGGAAGGTCTCCGCCAGGCCATGGTTCAAGAACCATTCGAAACTCTCGCGTTGGATCGCAATCAGATCGGGAAGCTCCAAAGGCTCTTCGAGATTTGCAAACGAATAACGCTCACGGGTGGATGGACGATTGGCCACTACAACTCCTCGTTGGCAAAGGGAGGATGCGGGCGCGTCGAATCACAGCTGTTTTGCGGACAACGGGGGAACAGACGCACGGCAACAGACGAGCCTATCGTCTGGTGCGTCGGTAGTCAACGCCTGAGTCCACAGGACCGGCGTTCACAAACTGTCTGCGAACGGTAAGCCTTTCTGGCCCGTACGTCAAGCATTCGATCGTCGACTGCTCTGTTCCAGCTGTCGCGAACAGGCGGCCGCCGGGCCGTCGGCGCGTCCGCGGATGGGTACGGTGGGCGTCGTGTTCCGCCCGTGCATCGACCTCCGCGAGGGTCGCGTGGTGCAGATCGTCGGGGCCACGCTGACCGACGATCCGCTCGCCGCAGCATCCGAGGTCGTCAACTTCGTCAGCGACAACGACAGCGCATGGTTCGCGCGTCAGTACCGTGCGGACCGCCTTCGGGGCGGCCACGTGATCATGCTCGGACCCGGCAACGAGCAGGCCGCCTCAGCCGCTCTGGCCGCCTGGCCTGGAGGGATGCAGGTCGGCGGCGGAATTACCGGTACGAACGCGCAGGCTTGGCTCGACGCCGGCGCCTCGCATGTGATCGTCACCTCGTGGCTGTTCGACGGTCCGAACTTCGTCCCGGATCGACTCGCTGCAATCGTCGATGAGATCGGCGCAGAACAACTGGTGATCGATCTTTCCTGTCGCTGGCGCGACGATGCGTACTGGGTCGTGACCGATCGGTGGCAGACGTTCACGGCCATGCGCGTCGACGAGGAGACGCTGTACGGGCTCGCCGAATCGTGCGCGGAATTCCTCGTCCATGGCGTGGATGTGGAGGGTCGTTCGGCCGGTGTCGATCTGCAATTGGTGACGCTGCTGGCCGAGAATTCGCCGATCATGTCGACGTACGCCGGCGGGGCACGCTCGATCGACGATCTCCGCATGGTGCACGACGCCAGCAGCGGCATGGTGGATCTGACCATCGGCTCGGCACTCGACATCTTCGGTGGCACAACGGTGCGCTACGCCGATTGTGTCGCCTTCAACCGTTCTCGCTTGTGAGCCATTCGACCGAACTCGGAATTTTCTCGAACCTGGTGCAGCAGACGACCGAATCGGTCGGATTCAGCGCCAAGAACCGGGCTGCAGCCGCTCGCGGGCTGCGCCCTGCTCAGTTGATCGCTTGATGGGGGCGGCGGAGGTAGTAGCCGGCGCCGAAACCGACGATGTCGGCATCGGCCGGCATCGCCGATTTGGTCCAATAGTGGGTGACCAGGCTGCGTCGCGTGCGGGTCATGTCGACGATCGGGCTTCCCCCGTGCAGGAGCTGCTCGTGCCAGAGGAACGTGTCCCCGCGGCGACCGCAGAAGGTGGAAGGCTGCAGGCCGTGCTCCCGGCACTTGCCGTCGAAGT
>JAYTRT010000312.1:0-1767 GCA_043746045.1 Actinomycetota bacterium
ACCCACGGCCGTCCGGCCGCTGCGCACTGATCAGGGGCGGAGCAGCACCCGACCGAACGCCTGACGACTCTCGATGTACCGATGCGCAGCAGCAGCATCGGCGAGCGGGAAGATCTTGTCGGTCGCAACACGCAGTTCGCCCGAGGCGACGCGTTCCAGCAGTTCCGCGATGAGCGGTCGGGTCCGCTGCGGATTCAGCGCGAGCTCGGCCCCGAGGAACACACCGGTGATCGATGCGTTCTTGCCCATGATCGCCGAGATCGATGGCGGGTTCGTCTCGCGGCCGGCCTGACCGACCCAGCTGATCCGTCCCCGATAGGCGAGTGCCGCGATGCTCGATTCCAACGTCGCTCCGCCGACCGGATCGACGACGAGGTCCACGCCGCGACCATCGGTCAGGCGTCGTACCTCCTCGGCGATCTCGGCGGGTGATCGGCCGGCGTAGTTGACGCCGTGATCGAGCCCGAAGTCGCGCAGTCTTTCGAGCCGCTCGTCGCTGGAGGCGGTCGCCAGGACCAACGATGCCCCCGCTGCTTTGGCGAGTTGGATTGCTGCCAACCCGACTCCGCCGGCGCCCGCTTGGATCAACACGGTTTCGCCGGGTTGCAGATGTCCGAACTCGAACAGGCAATCCGACGCTGTTCCGAACTCGATGGGGATGCCCGCCGCTTCTTCGATCGACAGCGCGTCGGGGATCGGCCAGACCGCATTCGCAGCGAGACCGGCCAGTTCGGCATGACTGCCGAACGGCATCGTCGCGACCACGCGCTGACCGAGTTGCAACGACGACACGGCGTCGCCCTTGGCCAGGATCGTGCCCGCTGCCTGATACCCGACGATGTGCGGGTTGGTGACAAGTGGCCCACCCTGACGGTTGAGGACATCGCCACCCTGGATGCCGATCGCGCCGATCTCGATGATCACGCCCCGGGGATGCAGCACGGGATCAGCGACATCCTCGTAGCGGAGGACCTCTGGGCCGCCGTTCTCGGAGTAGACGGCGGCCTTCATCGGCAGCGACCGTTCGGGCCGCACGCCGGCGTTGCGACGCGTGCGCCCATCCAGCCATCATCAACGCTGTTTTCGAGGGTGGTCTGCATCGAGATGTCGCTCATCATGACACCAATGCCTGATGGACCAATTGCCGCAACTGGCTGCGGATCGGATGGGTGCTCGACGGGACGAGCTGCGTCATGAACACCCCGGTGATGTCCTCGACCGGGTCGACCCAGAAGAACGTGCTGGCCGCGCCCCCCCAGCCGAACTCGCCGACCGAACCGGGGAACTTTGCCTTGACCGGATCGATCGTGACCGAACCGAGCAATCCGAATCCGACGCCGTCGTATGTGGTTTCGCTGAACAGCGGCCGACCGAAGGCGGTCAGGTCGGCCCCGCCGGGCAGATGGTTGGTGGCCATGTAGCGCACCGTGCGAGGCGCCAGAATGCGCACGCCGTCCAGTTGTCCTTCGCCGCGCAGCATTCCCGCGAAGCGGAGATAGTCGGCCATCGTCGACGCCAATCCGCCACCGCCGAGGAATGCCGACGGCGGTCTCGTGATCTCCGTGCCCACCCTGGCCAGGGGACTGGCCAGACCGGAAGACGGATGTGCTCCGTACAGCGCAGCAAGCCGGCCGTGGTCGGCCTCTGGAACCGAGAAGCCTGTGTCGACCATGCCCAGGGGTTCGAAGATCCGGGTCCGGAAGAACTCATCCAGTGTCTGGCCGCTGATCACCTCGACGATCCGCCCGAGCACATCGATCGCCATCG
>JAYTRT010000313.1:0-1766 GCA_043746045.1 Actinomycetota bacterium
GATCACGGCGGCCGTTGGTACGTTGCCTGAGCTGATCGCGGCGATCGATCTAGATCCACCTGATGTCGTGCTCACCGACATCCGCATGCCACCGACTTACACCGACGAAGGCATCTGCGCCGCCATCTACTGCCGTGACAACCACCCGAAGGTCGGCGTGGTTGTGCTGTCGCAGTACGCCACGCCCGGCTATGCGAACACACTGTTCGCCCAGGGGTCCGACGCCCGCGCCTACCTGCTCAAGGATCGGGTGGCCGACGTCGACGAGGTCGTCTATGCCATCGAAGCGGTGGCGCGGGGCGGATCAGTGGTCGACCCGAAGATCGTGGAAGAATTGGTCAAGACAAGGTCGCGACGCCCAAGCTCACCGCTCGAACAACTCACCACCCGCGAACGCGAGATCCTGTCGGAGATAGCGACGGGCAAGTCGAACGCCGCCATTGCGACCACGCTATTCCTGTCGGAACGGGCGATCGAGAAGCACTCGAACTCGATCTTCTCGAAGCTGGGACTCAGTGAGGAGCCCGATGTCAATCGTCGCGTGAAAGCGGTGCTCCTCTACCTCTCCGAAGACAGGTCCCCGTCGTCATGAGCGACGTCACCGTCGGTGTTGTGGTGGTTGACGACCAACTACCGTTTCGCGTCGCTGCCCGCGCCGTGATCGACCGGCTGGCTGGGTTCGCCGTCGTCGGTGAGGCTGAATCGGGTTTGGACGCGATTGCCCTTGTCGATGAGGTCAAACCCGATCTGGTGTTGATGGACATCAACATGGAGGGCATCGACGGTATCGAGACGACGCGTCGGATCGTCTCCGTCCATCCCGGAGTGCGCGTCGTGTTGCTCTCGACCTATCTCCTCGATGACCTACCCCCGGACGCGCGGACATCGGGAGCGATCGCCTACGTCAACAAAGACGAGTTCGGCATCCGGATCCTGCGTCGATTGTGGGAGGACGGCGGCGACCCCGACTTCGCCCACCGCAAGCGCCGCGACGACTCCCACTGACGAGGACTCGTTCATCATTGTCACCCGATGAGCTGACCGCTCTCACCGGAGGGGGATCTCGCCTCTCACGGTCGTGCCGACACCGGTTGTGGAGGACACCACGAGGCGGCCGCCCACGGTGCCCAGCCGGTCGGTCATGTTCACGAAGCCATGACCGCGCGAAGCCGTCGGTCCTGCATCGAATCCGACACCGTCGTCGCGTACCTCGAAACGCACGGCGCCATCGACCTGCTCAACTCGCACGGCGATCTCAGCGTCAGGCCCGGCATGTTTCACGGCGTTCTGCATTGCCTCGAGGCAACAGAAGTAGACCGTCGACTCAACATCCAGACCGAAGCGGCCGACTCCGCTGGTGTCAACCGTCGTCGGAAGCGCAGCGCGGCTGGCGGCTGCAGGGAGTGCCTCAGCAAGACCACCCGACGACAGCAGAGGCGGGAAGATACCGTGGGCGAGAGCGCGAAGTTCGGCGATCGCGTCTTTCAGGTCCCGACGCAGTTCCACGATCACGTCGACGGCCTCCTTCGGCTGTTCCTCGATGAGATCTTCGGCAATGCGCAGCTTCACCGCCATGGCCACTAGATACTGCTGGGCGCCGTCGTGGAGGTTGCGTTCGAGCTTTCGCCTTTCTGAGTCGCCAGCCGAGACGATACGAAGGCGCGACTCCCGCAACTCGACGTTGGTCAGCTGGAGTTCCTCCATCGACGCCTGGAGCGCCGAGTCCAGCTGGACGTTGTGGAGCGCGAGTCCGACCTGGCGCGCCA
>JAYTRT010000314.1:0-1761 GCA_043746045.1 Actinomycetota bacterium
GCCCCGTCGTGGTCGGCCCCGTCGTGGTCGGCCCCGTCGTGGTCGGCCCCGTCGTGGTCGGCCCCGTCGTGGTCGGCCCCGTCGTGGTCGGCGTCGGTATGTCGTCGAAGGCAACATCGACCGAAGTCGCCGCACTCGTCGACGAGGCGTTGTCGGCCAACGGGTGCAGTCGTACCGATGTCGTCGCCGTCGCCACTCGCGAACGATTCCGCGACGACGCGCGCCTACGGCTCGGGGCACGTGTTGTCGGAGTCAGCGATGACACACTCATTGCCGCCTCCGGCCCCACAGAACGAACGATCGGAATCGGTGCACGCGTCGCTGATACAGCCGCTCTGTTGATTGCCGGAGACCATTCCGACCTGGTCTCGCCGATGCTCCGGTCCGCCCATGCGACCGTCGCCATCGCAGCCGCACCTCCGACGGTTCCTCCCGCCGGCGCACACGGTGGCGATGGTCACCGAATCGCTGAGTCACTCGGGATCGACGGCTCACAGATCGTCGACCTGTCTGCGAGCATGAACCCGTTCGCACCCGACGTCGGACCGCTGATCAGTAGTGTGCTCAGCCGGGTCGGATCTCCCGCGTTGACCACCTATCCCGATCCGGCTGCGGCGACGATCGCGCTTGCAACGGCCATCGGCGTCGATCCTCGGCGATTGGTGCTGACCAACGGGGGTGCCGAAGCAATTGCCCTGGTCGCCGGACTGATCCCGATCGGCCACGTTGTCGACCCCGAGTTCTCGCTGTATGGACGACACCTCGAACGGCTCGATCCCGCGGCGCCGAGGTGGCGCTCGAACCCGTCGAATCCGCTCGGCCGTTTGGCTTCCGACGACGAGGTCGCCGCGGTCTGGGACGAGGCGTTCTATCCACTCGCCACCGGAGCGTGGACACGCGGTGACGATGCTGCGTGGCGCCTCGGTTCGTTGACGAAGCTGTGGAACTGCCCGGGTCTGCGACTCGGATATGTCATCGCTCCGGATGTCGCCGGTGCCGAAGCGGTCCGTCTACGACAGCCACAGTGGGCGGTCAACGGACTTGCTCTCGCCGTATTGCCCACCCTCATCGGGCAGACCGATCTGGTTACGTGGACGACGCGGATCAGATCGCTCCGAACCGAGTTCAGCGCAGGGCTGATTGCGCTCGGTTTCGATGTCGCCGACACCGATGTCAACTGGCTGCTCGTGCGTCACGAGGGTCTGCGGGCTTCGCTCGCTCGCGTCGGCGTGGTCGTTCGTGACTGTGCGTCGTTCGGACTGCCCGCCACGCATCGGGTTGCGCTGCCCCGCCCAGAACAGCTGATTGACGTCATCGAGGCGTTCGCCGCCGTCGCAAACCGACATCGTCACCAGCGGTACCAGCCCCAGCCCCAGACCGAGCCGCAGAAGGCATGAGCGTCGTCGGTGCGGTCGCTGGAGCCGGTCTCGACCGGTTGTTCGGTGAACCGCCAGCTCGATTCCATCCGGTCGCTCGTTACGGATCGATGATGGAGGCCGTCGAACGACGCACGTACGACGATCGGCGGCTTGCTGGTCTCACTCATCTGATGGTCGGCGTCACTGCTTCGGTCGCGGTTGGACTCGGACTGCGTCGGCTGCTCGGCAGGCACGGCTCGACAGCGTTGGCGACTTGGGCCTGCGTGGCCGCCACGATGCTGGACGATGAGGCGTCGTCGATCGCGCTGATGCTCCAGGCCGGTGATCTCGATGGTGCTCGTCTGCGGGTCAGATCGTTGGTCGGCCGATCGGCCGAGCAACT
>JAYTRT010000315.1:0-16832 GCA_043746045.1 Actinomycetota bacterium
GACAGGCGAACGGGACGGCTACTACGGCGACTTCGACGGCATCGACGATCTCGCCGAAGCGATCAACAACGTCTACGTGTTCAGTGGTCGCTTCGCACCATCGCGTGAGCGGTCGCACGGGCTCGGCGTCGGCGAGATGGATCGATCCCGTTTCGTGTGCTTCGCGCAGAACCACGATCAGATCGGCAACCGGGCGACCGGCGAGCGGCTCGCCCATCTGATCTCCATCGAGCGAACGGAGATCGCTGCCGCGCTGCTGCTGACGACACCCTTCGTCCCGATGTTGTTCCAGGGCGAGGAATGGGCCGCCTCGGCCCCCTTCCAGTACTTCACCGACATCGAGGACGAAGAAGTCGGCAACGCTGTTCGCGAAGGTCGGCGCGGCGAGTTCGCATCCTTCGGGTGGAAACCCGAGGACGTGCCGGACCCGCAGGACCCGGAGACGTATCGACGTTCGAAGCTCAACTGGTCCGAGCGTGATGACGCCGACCACGCGCGCATCCTGCAGTGGCACAGGCAACTGATCGCCCTACGCGCCCAGCACCCGAGCCTGCGCGACGGGCGCATCTCTGGCACCGTCGTCCATCATCGACCCGGCACGGAGGTGCTCGTGATCGAGCGCCACGAACTGACCATCGTCGTCAACCTCGGTGACTCGATCGAGACGATCGAGGTCCGTCCGATCGAAACGATCCTGCTGACCAATGACGAAACGATCACGTCCGGCGCCGACTCGGGCACGATCACGCTCCGACCCGACCGGGTCGCGATTCTCGTACACGACAACGATGAGGCGTAGGCCAGACAACGGCACGCGACATTTACGTCCGAATATGACAACGGTCGTCAGATAGTCGGTTGAACGGTCAGCATTCGCAGCAGTGCGGTCAGCGGTACGCCGAGCCGGTCAGGCCGGTGTCCGATCTCGTACCGCACCTCGTACGCAGCTTTCTGGATGATCGCGATGTCCAGGAGCAGCGCGGTGTCCACCGGGTCCGTCGGCAGGATCTCGGTTGCTGCGATACGGCCGAGATAGGCATGGACGAGGCGCTGCGCACACCACGTTTCGAAGGTGTGAGCCCATGGCTCGAGGGTCTCGACGCTGCCCATGCCTCGTTCGACACTGGACCGAAGCGCTTCATCGGCCGCATAGTCGAACGAACGAACCATTCCCGCCACATCGACGACCGGTGTCCGCCGGATCGAGCGTTCGCCGAGAGGACGGCTGGGCTCGCCTTCGAAGTCGATGAACGAGAGGTCCCCACCCCGAACGAGGATCTGCCCGAGGTGCAGGTCGCCGTGGACGCGAATCCGGAAGCCATCGATCTGGTGCTCGAGCAGCGGCTGGCAGCGGTTCATGATCCCCCGCTCGATCTCGTGCGCACTCGGCAGCGGACCACCGATCGAGAGGGACGCGACAACGGCAGCGGGCAGCGACCGCAGCGCCGCAGCCGTTGCCTTGGCCTCGGTTCGCATCGCCTGGTAGAACGATCGCTGCGCGTGCGCGTTGAACACCTGCGGCTTCATCCGGGACGTGTCACCGGCAGCCAGGGCGATGTGCAGTTCTGCCGTGCGCATCCCGAGCAGCTCAGCCAGCGCGAGTGCTTCGCCGAGCGCCCCGTCGAGTTCGACCGGCAACGCTGCGGCGTGGACGGTGAGGGTCGAAGCGGCGAGAGGCACCAGCGAAGGACCCGACATCGTGGCGGCCCATTCGAGGAAGTGTGCACATTGGTCGACGACGGCCGCGTAGGCCTCGCTGTCGTTACGGACCAGACCAACGAGGGTGGCCACGGTCGTGCTCTCGTGAGCGCCGTTGGGCTGATACTCAAGCGTGCCCGCGAGCGGTGCCACATTCGGGAACCCGACGCTGTTGAGGTGTTGCAGCATCTCCACCTCTGGATGCATTCCCGGTTCGACGCGCCGCAGGAACTTGAGCACCCATTGATCGGCGACGATGCTCGATGAATTGCTCTGCTCGCCGCTGATGATTCGAGCTTCGAGAGCGTGCACGGCACGGGCCGGGAGACGACGAACCGGCTGTCCGACGAGTGCCCCCGCCTTTCCCGGCTCCTGTTCGGCGCGCAGGATCAGCCGAGTCAGCTCGGACGCGAACGCAGGGTCGGCACCCTCCGGATCGAGCATCAGTGCATATTGCGCCGGCTCGCCGCTGTCGAAGTCGATCTGCAGCAAGACCCACCACATCTGCTCGCCGATCTCGACAGCATCGACAATGGCCGTGTCGGTGATCGAACGGTGGCGATCACCGAACCAACGCTGCTCGACGATGAACGGTCGCGCCGCTGCCAGCAACGCTGCGGTGCTGCGTCGGTCCAACGGCAATCGCAACGGCATGAAACCCAACCCGGACATCGTCGCCGATGGTCCGGGGGGTCGGGGGGTGTCGTCCTGCGGCGCTGGCTGGGCCAGCCGCAACCAGAAGACGTCGTGTGGCCCGAGCGTCAGGCGGTAGTCGCCGCTGTCGACCGGAGACAGCACGGCACCGCCGGCGAGCTCGACCGGGCTGACACCGTGGTACGCCGCCAGTGGAATGTTGACCTGTTGCGCGTGGCGCGAAAGGTTGGCGACCACGAGTACGGCGTCGTGGTCCTCGAGGCTGCGGAGGAAGGTGAGAACCTTGGTGTTGTCGCTCTCGATGATCGTCATGTCGCCACGGGCGAACACCGGATGACGCTGCCGCATCGCGATCATTCTCCGCATCCACCACCACAGTGACGACGGGTTCCGTCGTTGTGCCTCCACGTTGATCGATTCGTAGTGGTGCTGTGAATCCGTGATCAAAGGAAGGAACAGCCGCTGTTGCTCGCCCTGCGAGAACCCCGCATTGCGATCGCCGCTCCACTGCATCGGCGTGCGCACCGAGTCGCGGTCGCCGAGGTAGACGTTGTCGCCCATCCCGATCTCGTCGCCGTAATAGATCGTCGGGGTGCCGGGCAACGACAACAGCAGCGCATTGAGCAATTCGATCTTGCGGCGGTCGTCCTGGAGCAGCGTCGCCAGGCGCCGACGAATCCCCACGTTGACCCGCATCCGCGGATCACCTGCGTAGCGCCGGTACATGTAGTCGCGCTCCTCGTCGGTGACCATCTCCAATGTCAACTCGTCGTGGTTCCGCAAGAACAGCGCCCACTGACACCCGTCGGGTAGCGCAGGCGTCTGCTCGAGGATGTCGACGATCGGAGCGCGACTCTCCATCTGCAAGGCGAGGAACAGGCGCGGCATCACCGGGAAGTGGAACGCCATGTGGCATTCGTCGCCGTCGCCGAAGTACTCGACCGCGTCTTCGGGCCACTGATTGGCCTCGGCCAGCAGCATCTTGCCGGGGTAGTTGTCGTCCATGTGCTGACGGAGCGACTTGAGGAACTCGTGTGTCTCCGGCAGGTTCTCGCAGTTGGTGCCCTCGCGCTCGAACAGATACGGAATCGCGTCGAGGCGCACGCCATCCACCCCGAGCTTGAACCACTTGTCGAAGATCCTGAACATCTCGCGGCGTACGTCTGCGCTGTCGAAGTTGAGGTCGGGCTGGTGCGAATAGAAGCGGTGCCAGTAATAGCTCTGCGCCACCGGATCCCATGCCCAGTTCGACGTCTCGAAATCCTGGAAGATGATGCGTGCGTCTTCGTACTTCTCCGTCGTGTCGCTCCACACGTAGTAGTCGCGGAAGCGACTCCCGGGCGGCGATTTGCGAGCCCTCTGGAACCACGGGTGCTGATCCGACGTGTGGTTCATGACCAACTCGACAATCACCTTCAGACCGCGGTCGTGGGCAGCGCGTTGAAAGCGTTTGAACGACGCCATGTCGCCGTACGACGGATTGATCGATTCGTAGTCGGCGATGTCATAGCCGTCATCGCGCAAGGGCGACGGCATGAACGGCAACAGCCAGATCGCGTCGATGCCGAGATCGACGAGGTAGTCGAGGCGCCCGATCAAGCCGTCGAAGTCACCGATTCCGTCGCCGTTACTGTCAGCGAACGAGCGGACGTGCAATTGGTAGATGACGACGTCACGAAACCAGTCCGGGACGTTCTGCGTGGACGACCCTGTTGCTCTGACGACTCCACCGCTCCGTGCTGGACTCATGTGAACTCTCTCTGTTGGTCGGCGAAGTCGAGGCGACGGATCGCAAAGACGTGAGTGGACTGCACCCAGGGATCGAGGCGCACGTAGTTGTCGGCGCCGTGCCACGTGAAGTGCTGATCGCTGAGCAGATCGTGGACCTCGTACATCACATCGTCGTACCCGGTCGAAGAGGCGCCGAAGCCCAGCACGCGAAGGTCGAGACGGACGAAGCCGTCCTGCGTGTTGTGATGGTCGGTGTTGGCGACGACGAGGATCGCATCCGCGGATGTCGCCGAATCCTCGATCCGTCGTGGCGCAGTCTTCGTGTACGCGATCATCCGGTCGTTGTCACAATGGTGGAAGACGAGCGACCGGTCGTGCTGCAGGGCCGAGTGACGCCGCCGGATCGCGTTGAGGCGACCCATCAGCTCGCGCACCGGTGCGCCGCCTTCGAGATCCCATCGACGGACCTCGTACTTCTCGCCGTTCTCGTACTCTTCGCTCTCCGGAAGCGCGTTGGCCACCTCGAGTTCGTACACCGGCCCGTAGACGCCGTACGAAGCACTGAGCGTCGATGCCAGGACGAGACGGGTCTTGAACACCTGGGGCAGACCCTGCTGCAACTCCTCCGTGAGGATGTCCGGCGTGTTCACCCATGCGCTGCCGCGGAAGTAGTCGAGCCGGTCGCCTTCGGACAACAGGCCGAAATAGTGCTCGATGTCGTACGGCGAGTACTGCCACGGGAAGTGCGTGTACGACACGGAGAACCCGACCCGGGACAGCTGCATCATCACGTCCGGGTGGGCGAACGCCTCGGCCAGGAAGACGACGCCCGGGTCGTCGGCCTTGATCTCGGCGATGACCCATTCCCAGAACTTGAACGGTTTGGTGTGTGGATTGTCGATTCGGAAGACGCGGATTCCGCGCCCGTGCCAGAAACGCAACACATCGGCAAGCGCACTCCAGAGGTCGCGCCAACTCGCACCGTCGAAGTCGAACGGAACGATGTCCTGGTACCGCTTCGGCGGGTTTTCTGCGTAGGCGATGCTGCCGTCGGGGCGGACCGAGAACCAATCAGGATGCTCGGTCACCCACGGATGATCAGGGCTGCACTGAAACGCGATGTCCATCGCGATCTCGAGGCCACGTTCCTCGGCCGAGCGGACGAGACGATCGAAGTCGTCGATCGTGCCGAGATCCGGGTGAACGGATGTGTGGCCGCCCTCCGCAGCTCCGATCGCCCAGGGACTTCCGACATCGTCGGGCCCGGAGTCGACGGAGTTGTTCCTGCCCTTGCGGTGGTCGCGGCCGATTGGATGGATCGGTGGGAGGTAGAGGATGTCGAAACCCATCGACGCCACGTAGTCGAGGCGGTCGATCGCGGTCCGCAACGTGCCGGGTCTGGTGTTGCCCTCGTGGTCGGTGTCACCGGTCGAGCGAGGAAAGAACTCGTACCAGGACGCAAACGAGGCCAGGCGGCGATCGACGGTGATGTCCTCCGGTCGGCTGGCGACACGATCGGAGGTGGTGTCGTTGCCGAGCTGGCGTAGCTCTTCTTCCTCGTTGGAGGTCGGTTGTCCAGCGGTCCGCTTCCGCGAGATCCGCGACTGCATCGTCGCCGCCCGGTCGATCCACGCCTCGACCACGAAGGTGTACCCACCGAGCTGCGTCAGCGGGACGTCGGCGCAGAATCGGTAGCCGACCTCTCGGCTCATCCGGACAACGGACTGAGCACCCACCGGATCGGTGAGACGAACCTGTGCCCCGATCTCGACGGCACCGTCACAGACCACCGTCGCCGCGATCTCGACGATGTCGCCGACGACTCGTTTCGACGGATACAGACCGTCGCTGACGCTGGGGACGAGCCCGGTGATGATCAGTCGCTCCGGTCGCTCCCTCGCCTCGTACAGAAAATGTTCGGTGGGTGTCACGTTGTGGCGTGACATCTGTCGCGGTGACGACATCTCTTGCGCTGACATGGGGGCTCCCATCGCTCGGGGGTTGCGATGCCATGTGGACCGTGCCCACGACCGCACGGCGTCATACCCCGCGCGGCAGCCCGTTCGGAGGTGTCTGCCATTGCATCGAACGATACGGTTTCGCCATGCCATCAGCGTTCCTGCATCCATTCGCCGCGCCGACTAGAGAGAAGTTCATCACCGTCGTGCGCGGCGAAGGGGCCTTGTTGTGGGACGCCGACGGCAACGAACTGATCGACGGAATGGCCAGCCTCTGGTATTGCGCGATTGGTCATGGTCGTCGGGAAATGGCCGATGCAGTCGCAGCACAGATGAGCACGCTCGAGTCGTACTCGTGCTTCGACCCGTTCACGAACATCCCCGCCGATGCGCTGGCTGAAAAGCTCGTCTCGCTCAGCCCTCTCCCCGGTTCGCGCGTGTTCCTGTGTGGCAGCGGCAGCGAGAGCATCGACTCGTCGATGAAGCTGGCCCGACTCGCTCACGTCCAGGCCGGCCATCCCGAGCGGACGTTGATCATCAGCCGGACACGCGGGTATCACGGCACCAACTACGGGGGCACGAGCGCGCAGGGCATCACCCCGAACCGACTCGGTTACGGACCGTTGGTGCCCGATGTGGTCCAGGTTCCGAGCGACGACATCGAGGCACTCGCCACGCTGATGAAGGAGCGCAGTTCCGAGATCGCTGCTGTCATCACCGAGCCCGTCCAGGGTGCCGGCGGCGTGTTCCCCCCTGCCGACGGCTACCTCGAGGGCGTCCGTCGGCTGTGCGACCAGCACGGTGCATTCCTGATCTTCGACGAGGTGATCACCGGTTTCGGTCGGCTCGGCACGTGGTTCGGAGCCCAACGGTACGGCGTGATCCCCGACTTCTTGACCTTCGCCAAAGCCGTCACGAGCGGATATCAGCCTCTCGGTGGCGTGTTCGTCGGACGCGCGCCACTGGATGCACTCGAATCGGACGCAACGTTCTTCCTCCGCCACGGCTACACGTACAGCGGCCACGCGTCGGTCTGCGCAGCTGGCCTGAAGAACCTCGAGATCATCGAACGCGAGGACCTCGTCGAGCGGGCGACCCACGTCGGCCATCGCCTCGGCTCCGGACTCCGCGCGCTTGCCGCTGATGGCACCATCGATCACGCTCGCGGCGACGGCGCCGTCTGGGCTGCGGGACTCCGGCCGGATCAGAACGCAACGGCGATTCGTGACCGGATGTTGGCGTCCGGGGCGATCGTGCGTGCGCTCAATGCCGATGCCAACCTGTTCTGCCCACCGCTCGTCATCACCGACGAACAGATCGACCGTCTGCTCGACATCTTCGCGACAGCGGTGGCCGAAGAGAGCGACATCGCCGACGGCGCACGGCAGGTCACCTCACCCAGGATGTGACCATCGCCCGTACTCCGTCGCCGAGCAAACGCAGGAATTCTTCGTCGAGCAGTTCGTTTCCGTCGTCGAGCCACAGGCAGATGCTCTCGTAGAGGTGGCTGACCACTGATTCGGCCGCCCAGTGGACGATGACGGGATTCGGCGAGATCTGGGCGATCAGGCTCGTTGCGTATTCGGTGGCTGCAGCTTTGAAGAGTGCGAACAATTCGTGGAACTCGGGCTGGTTGGAGGCGTGCCGCCAGAGCAGCCGGAACCCGTCCGGCTGGCGGCGCGCGATTCCGAGCAGCATCGACGCGACCGTGCCGTGCGGGCCGTTCGCCACCGGTGCAGAACCGGGGTCGAACTGCGCAGCGAGATCGTCGAGAACCGAGGCGATCACGGCGACGTATAGGGCTTCTTTCGACTCGAAGATCCGGTAGACGATGAGCCTGGTCACACCGGCTGCTTTGGCGACGTCGTCCATCGATGTCTTGTCGTAACCGGCTGTCAGGAAGGCCGCCGCAGCGGCTCGGATCAACTGCTCGCGACGAGCGGCCCTCGGCAGGCGCAACGCCGCATGGCTACGGGTGGTGACCGTGGATGCCATTGACATATGTATACACGGGTGTTTACATGTCGTCCATGAAGTTCGGCATTTTCTACGAGCACCAGATCGGCCGTCCGTGGGACGCCACGACAGAGCAGACTCTGATCAGCAACGCGCTCGATCAGGTGGAACTGGCGGACCGACTCGGCATTCAGTACGTCTGGGAGGTGGAGCATCATTTCCTCGAGGAATACAGCCATTCATCGGCGCCAGAGGTGTTCCTGGCTGCAGCGAGCCAGCGGACCAAGAACATCCGGCTCGGTCACGGGATCATGCTCACTGCGCCGCAGTTCAATCATCCGGCTCGGTGCGCCGAACGGCTGGGAATGCTGGACCTCGTGTCCAACGGTCGGGTCGAGTTCGGCAGCGGCGAGTCGTCGAGCGAAGCCGAACTCGGCGGGTTCGGCCTCGACCCGTTGAAGAAGCGCGAGGCGTGGCTGGAAGGTCTGGAGACAACGCTGCGTTGCATGGTCGAGACCCCGTTCACCGGCGTCGACGGCCAGTTCGTGAAGATGCCGCCTCGTAACGTCGTGCCCAAACCGGTACAGAAACCGCACCCCCCGCTCTGGGTGGCATGTAGTCGTCGAGACACGATCCTGCTGGCGGCCGAGAAGGGCATCGGTGCACTGACATTCGCATTCATCGACCCTGAAGAAGCTCGCTCGTGGGTTGCCGAGTACGAACAGACGCTCGCCGAGAAGTGCGTGCCCGTCGGCTACGCAGTCAACCCCCAGGTCGCCTGCGTCAGCCCGATGATGATCCATCACGACGAGGAGCAGGCAATTCGACGAGGCGTCGAAGGCGCCAACTTCTTCGGCTACAGCCTCGGCCACTTCTACGTGTTCGGCAAGCATGCTCCCGGCGTCACCGACGTCTGGGCCGAGTACATCGAACGGCGCGCCGCGCAGGGTTTCGATCCTGAGGCGGTCGCTCAGGCGGTTCGCGAAGAGCGGCTCGGGGCGAAGGTCGCGGCCGGCGATTCGACGGGTCTGCGCGGCGCGATCGGCACGCCCGATCAGGTACGGGAATACTTGCGCCGCTACGAAGAGGCGGGAGTGGATCAGGTGATCTTCGTGATGCAGGCCGGCCACAACGAGCACGAGCACATCATGGAATCGATCGATCTGTTCGGTCGCGAGGTACTGCCGGAGTTCATCGAACGCGATGGTGCGGCCGTCGAGGCCAAAGCCCGCCGACTCGAACCGGTCGTCGCCGCAGCAATGGCCCGCAAGGCCGTCGCGCAGGCTGCGGCGGGACTCCCCCGAGACATCGGCGACTACTCGTTCGGAGCCATTCCCCGCCAGTGGGCGGAGACGACACACGACGAGAACATCGAGCAGTGGTTGGAGAAGTTCGCTGATGACCGCGCTGCCGGTCGGCGCGACGAGAACGCCGGGATCGCCGGATGAACATCGACCCGGTCGACATCTCGACGTTGGATCTGTCCGGGCGGACGGCCCTGGTCACCGGCGCGGCCAGCGGCATCGGCGCTGCTGTCGCGCGGCGACTGACAGCGCTCGGCGCACACGTCATCGCCGCCGACATCGACGATGTCGGTGGTAGCGCTGTCGCCGCCGAACTCGGCGGCGAGTTCCGACATCTCGATGTGTCCGATGCGGATCAGTGGGCAGCGTTGGACCTTCCCGCTGACCTCGACATCGCTTTCCTCAACGCGGGCGTCAGCACCCGCATCGCCGACGATGTCGATGCGACGGATGCCCCGCTCGGCGAAGTGACCGAACGCTCCTATCGCCGGATCATGGGCGCAAACGTCGACGGCGTGGTCTACGGAGCGCGGGCGGTCCTGGCGCCGATGATCGCACGGGGTCGCGGTCAGATCGTGATCACGGCGTCGATGGCCGGCCTGTCGCCGATCCCGTTCGACCCGATATACGGCCTCACCAAACATGCGGTGGTCGGCTTCACCAAATCACTCGGCGTCACCTACGGGCCGGCGGGCGTGTGCACCAGCGCCGTCTGCCCGGGTTTCGCCGACACCAAGATCATCTCCACCGAAATGATGGACATGCTCCGCTCGGTCGACGTCCCGATCATCACGCCGGACAGGGTCGCTGATGCCGTGCTCACGGCGATCGCAGCGGCTCAACCGGGCTCGCTGTGGGCCGTCTGGGGCGATCAGCCGATCACCCGGTACGAACCGAACCCGGTCTTCCCCGATGCACTCGAATTCGGACCGACCGATTCGCTCGTCGACATCACGACGTCCGAAGAGATCACGCCGTGAGCGACACGCTGCTCTTCAACCCGTTCGATCCTGCATTCCGGGCGAATCCGTATCCGTTCTACGACATCCTCCGCGAGCAGGCTCCGGTGTACATGTCGCCGCTCGAGACAATCGTCCTCTCGCGTTACGACGACGTCGCCGTCACACTGCGCAGCAACGACTTCAGCAGGGACATCGAGAAGAACGCCAACGAACCGACATCGGCGCTGCAGAGTCGCAAACGCGAGCGACGCCGAGACGGCGACACCAAGTCGATCCTCAACCTCGATCCACCCGATCACACTCGTTTGCGACGTCTCGCCTCGCAAGCGTTCACTCCGTCGGCGATCGAGCGACTGCGTCCCCGCGTGCAGCAACTGGTCGACGACGTGCTCGACGTCGCCGCCGAGCGCGGCACGATGGAACTGATCGACGAACTCGCCTTCCCGGTGCCGTTCCAGGTGATCAGCGATCTGCTGGCGATGCCGACCGAACGTTCCGTCGAGCTCCGCGAATGGTCACAACGTCTGACCGCGTCGCTGGAACCAACAGCGACCGAGGACGACATCGACCGTGCCGACGATGCGATCCAGTTGTTCATCCCCTATCTCGTCAGCATCGTCGAGGAGCGTCGCCGCAACCTCGGTGACGATCTGCTGTCTGCGCTGATCCAGGCCGAGGAGAGCGGCGACCGGATGAGTACCGCCGAGCTGATCGCGTTCGTCCTGCTGTTGTATGTGGCCGGCCACGAGACCACGGTCAACCTGATCGGCAACGGCACCCTCGCGTTGCTGCGCCATCCGGATCAGTTGGCGATCTGGCGTGACACGCCGGCGTTGGATGCGACGGCCGTCGACGAACTGTTGAGGTACGACGGCCCGGTGCAACTGACCGTCCGCGTTCCGATCGTTCCGGTGCACTACGACACGCCGGGCGGCGCCGTCACCGTCGAGCCGGGCACGGTCGTGATGACGCTGCTCGGGGCAGCCAACCACGATCCGGCGATGTTCGACGACCCGCACTCGTTGCGATTCGACAGGCCCAACTCGAATCGCCATCTCGCGCTCGCGGCCGGAGTCCACTACTGCCTCGGTGCCTCGCTGGCCAAGCTCGAAGCGAGCGTTGCGATCAGCAGCGTCATCCGTCGCTTCCCGGACGTGGCGCTGGCGGGCGAGCCGGGCTGGCGTGACCGTCTGACGATTCGCGGCGTCGACCGTCTGCCCCTCTCCCTAACCTGACGGCATGACCCGGTTCTGGACGAGTGACCTTCATCTCGGCCACGTGAACATCATCCGCTACTGCCACCGGCCCTTCGCCGACGTCGACGAGATGAACGAAGGCCTGATCCTGCGATGGAACGAGACCGTCACCGCCACCGATGAAGTGTGGGTCCTCGGAGACTTCGCCCTCGGCACGATTGCCCACACCCTGCCGATGGCCCATCGCCTGAACGGCCGCAAGATTCTCGTCACGGGGAATCACGACCGCTGCTGGGAAGCGGGTCGGCACTCGACCACGGGGTGGGTCGAGCGGTATCACGAAGCGGGCTTCGCCGAGGTGCTGCAGGGCGCCGTGCCGATCCGATTGGGACCGTACGACGCGCTCGCCTGTCACCTTCCCTATCAGGGCGACAGCCACGACGACGACCGGTTCGTGGCGCAACGTCCCGTCGATCACGGGCGGGTTCTGTTGCACGGGCATGTCCACGACTCGTGGAAGATCAACGGGCGCCAGATCAACGTCGGCACCGACGTCTGGGATTACCGTCCGGTCAGCGACGACACCATCCTCGAGGAGTACGTTCGCAGCGAGTTCCAGTCCGGGGAGAGCAGATGAGCATCGACGACACGATCACCGAAACGACGACCGTCCACCGCTACACCTGCCCGCTCTGCGAGTGCATGTGCGGCCTCGACGTCACAGTGGCCGGAACAGCGCCGACCGAGCAACGGGTCACGCTCGTTCGCGGCGCCAAGGACGACGTCTGGTCGAAGGGCTACATCTGCCCGAAGGGCTCGGCGATCGGACACCTGCACCACGATCCTGATCGACTGCGCGCGCCGATGGTGCGCGACGGCGATCAGTGGCGCGAGGTCACCTGGGACGAGGCGTTCCGGCGTTGTGAGGAACTCATCCATCCACTCCTCGAACGCGATGGACCAACAGCGTTCACGGCATTCGTCGGCAATCCCGCCGGGCACAGCTTCTCGTTGTCGCGATACCTCAGCCAGATGATCATCCCATCGGGCATGACGCACATCTACTCGGCCGGGACAGTGGACCAGTGGCCGAAGAACGTGACCAGCATCCTGCTCTACGGCAATCAGTGGATGATCCCCACGCCCGACATTTCGCGCACCGACTACTGGCTGCTGATGGGCGGCAACCCGCACGCCTCCGGTGGAAGCCTGATGGCCAGTCCCGACGTGATGGCCGAGATCCGACGAATCCGCGACCGGGGCGGCAAAGTCGTGGTCGTCGATCCGCGGCGGACGCGCACGGCCGACATCGCCGACGAGTGGGTCGGCATCCAGCCCGGAACCGATGCCTCGTGGTTGCTGGCCATCGTCAACGAGTTCTTCGCCAACGACTGGGTCACACTCGGCCACCTGTCCGACATCGTCGCCGATGTGGAACAACTCCGCGCGGCGTGCGCCGATTTCACGCCGGAGAGCGTCGCCGGCGTGACCCGTGTTCCCGCTGACGTGACCCGGCGCATCGCGGCCGAGATCCACGACTCGCAGGCCGCCGCGATCTACGGGCGGATCGGACTGTGCAATCAGGAATTCGGCACCCTGGCGTCGTGGCTGGTCGACGTACTGGCCATCATCAGCGGCAACTTCGACCGGCCCGGCACACTGATGTTCGCCAACCCGATTCCGTTCCCGCTCGGCTGGATGGCCAGCACCAAGGTCAACGGTCTGCCCACGTTCGGTCGCTGGAGCTCACGTGTCCGCGGCGCTCCGGAGATCCTTGGCCAAGTGCCCGCATCCTGTCTTGCCGAAGAGATCGCGACTCCCGGCCCGGGGCAGATCAAGGGTCTGATCAACGTCGCCGCCAACCCGGTGTTGTCGGTTCCCGATTCGGCGCGGCTCGAAGAGGCACTCCCCGAGCTCGAATGCATGATCGCGATCGACAACTACCTGAACGAGACCACCCGGCACGCGCACGTGATCTTCCCGGGTCCGTCCCCGATCGAGACGCCGCATTTCGACGAACTGCTGTGGACGTTCGCGACCCGCTCGGCCGGCAAGTGGTCCGAACCGATCTTCCCGCTCGACCGCCCCGACGAATGGGAGGTGCTGATCCGACTCGGGCAGATCATGGCCGGCAAGCACGACGCCGACACCGACGTCGCTGCCGTGGACGACGGTTGGTTCACGATGCTCTGCCACGCCAAAGGCCTCGACCCGGCGGCCATCTTGGCCCTCTACGAACACGGAGGACCAGAGCGGATGATCGACTGGTCGATCCGTGTCGGGCCGTTCGGTGACGGCTACGGCACGCGCGAGGGTCTGACCCTTGCCGACTTCAAGGCCGAACCGAACGGCATCGACATGGGGCCCGCCATTCCCCGAGCGGCGGAAATCGTCTGCACCCCGGATGGCCTGATCCACCTCGCCCCCGACTACCTGCTCGGTGACATTCCTCGGCTGCGAGCCCGGATCGACACTCCGGTCAATGGACTGGTGCTGGTCAGCCGCCGCCACGTTCGTTCGAAGAACTCGTGGCTGCACAACGTGCGCGTCCTCGTCAAGGGCAAGGAGCGCTGCACGCTGATGATCAACCCGACCGACGCAGCGCGGCTCGGCGTCAGCGACGGTTCGACGGCGCGCATCAGCTCGACAGCGGGCTCGTTGCTGGTGCAGGCCGAAGTGACGGACGAGATGCTGAGTGGCATCGTCTCGTTACCGCACGGATGGGGACACGACAAGGCGGGCACTCGCCTGTCGATCGCCCGTGAACACGCAGGGGTCAACAACAACCTGCTGGCGCCCGGCGAGTTCGTCGACACGCTGTCCGGCAACGCTGCCGTCAACGGCATCCCCGTCGAGGTTGTTCCCGCCTGACGCCTGCGGCTCAGGCGGTGAGGCGACGGACGAGTGTGCCCAGCGACTCTCGGAAGTCCGGCAACAGATCGATGCCGGCAGCGCGCAGGACGGAATTGTCGAGCACGCTGTTCGCCGGGCGCTTCGCCGGCCGAGGCGGATGGAGATCTGCGGTGGAGATCGGCGAGACCATCGACGGCGACTTGCCCATCTCGGCGACGACAGCCCGGGCGAACTCGAACCAGCTGACGGCACCTTGGTTCGTCACGTGGTGGATTCCGGATCGCCGATCGAGGGCCAACCGGCGCAGCATCGGGCCGAGGTCGGCGCACAGCGACGGATGGCCGACCTGATCGTCGACGAACGCCAACCAGTCACGTTCGAATGCCAGGCGCATGATCGTGTGGACCATGTTGTTGCCGAACTCGCCGCAGACCCAGCTGGTGCGGGCCACTGCAGCCGACGCGCCGAGGATCAGAGCCTCCTGCTCGCCGGCCAGCTTCGAAGCGCCGTACACCGACGTCGGATTGGTGGCGTCCCACTCGTGGTACGGCGTTGGCTTGGTGCCGTCGAAAACGTAGTCGGTGCTGACCTGCACGAGGTGTGCGCTCACCCGTGCGCAACCTTCGACGATCCAGCGCACGGACAGCGCGTTTGCGGTGAATGCCTTGTCGATGTCGCTCTCACAGGCGTCGACGGCGGTCCACGCCGCACAGTGGATCACGGCGTCGGGGCGCACTGACGTGACGCAGCCGAGCACTGCATCGCGGTCGGTCACGTCGAGCGTCGAATGATCGAGACCGACCACCTCGTCGCCGGCCGCCGCACAGGCCAGCACGGTGTCGCGACCCAGCTGACCGCCGGCTCCGGTGATCAGGACCTTCATCGCCATCTAGAACGAGGCCTTGGCCTTCAACGGCTCCCACCAGGCGCGGTTGTCCCTGTACCACTGCACGGTCGCGGCCAGCCCGTCGACCAGGTTGTGCTCGGTCTTCCAACCGAGCGCAGTCACCTTCTCGTGAGTGATCGAGTACCGGCGGTCGTGGCCGAGCCGGTCGTCGACCGGCGTGATGAACGACTCGTCGCGCCCGCACAACTCGAGCAGTCGGTAGGTGATGTCCCTGTTGGTCACTTCGTTCCCGGCGCCGATGTTGTAGATCTCGCCGACGTTGCCCGTCTGCAGCACGAGCAGCGCAGCGGTGTTGTGATCGTGCACGTGGATCCAGTCGCGGATGTTGCCACCGTCGCCGTACAGCGGCACCTTCAGCCCATCGAGCAGGTTGGTGGTGAACAGCGGGATCAGCTTCTCGGGGAACTGGTACGGGCCGAAGTTGTTGCTGCACCGGGTGACCAGAACAGGAAGACCGTGGGTCGTGAAGTAGCTCAGCGCGATCAGATCACTGCCGGCCTTCGCGGCCGAGTACGGCGAGCGCGGTCCGAGGGCGTCCGTCTCGGTGAACGAACCGTCCTCGATGCTGCCGTACACCTCGTCGGTGGAGATGTGCAAGAAGCGCTCGACCCCGACCTGACGGGCGACGTCGCACAGGACGTTGGTGCCGAAACAATTGGTACGCACGAACGAGTAGCCGTCCTTGATCGAGCGGTCGACATGGGTCTCGGCAGCGAAGTGGACGACCGCGTCGTGGCCGGTCATCGCCGCCAGCACATCCTCCTGATCGCAGATGTCGCCCTTGACGAAATGGCACCGACGGTCGTCGATCACATCACGGATGCTGGCCATGTTGCCGGCGTAGGTCAGAGCGTCGTAGATGGTGACCGTGTCGTCGGTCGTGTCGAGGATGTGGCGGATGTAGTTGCTGCCGATGAACCCTGCCGCACCAGTGACGAATTGTCTCACGTCCGCATTTTCCAGTACGGCTGACGACCGGCGGGAATATCGGCGCGCAGCGGGTTGACCTGATCGCGGTCCGACAGGATCGGTGTCTCGACACCCCAGTCACCGGCGACGGCGGGGTCGTTCCACATCACGCCCAACTCGTCCAGCGGGTTGTAGTAGTTGTCGACGAGGTAGGTGATCGTCATGTCGGTGAGTGCTGCGAATCCGTGCGCCACGCCCGGCGGGATGAACACCCCGACGTGATTGTCGCCGCTCAGGTCGAGGCAATGCGTCTTGCCGTCGGTCGGTCCCCCCTCGCGCAGATCGTGCAGTACGACGCGAGCGGTGCCGAACGGTACGTACCAGTAGTCGGCCTGATGCAAGTGGTAATGCAGACCGACGACGGCGCCTTCGCGGCGGTTGCCGCGGTTGCCCTGGACCATCTCGCGGCCGTTCGGGAACCACTCGCGGCGGTAGGTCTCGATGAACATGCCACGGGGATCGCCGTGGATCGTGGGCTCCACGATCCAGACCCCGGAGATCGTGTCGCTTTCGTAGATGTTGGGCATGTTGTCCTTTACTCGACGTCGATCTGGCACTCGTCGGGGTCTACCTCTTCGACCACACGATCCACGCCGCGGTCGCTGCGATCGACCCGTCCCCGCGCGGCGAGTTGGAGATCACCG
>JAYTRT010000316.1:0-1758 GCA_043746045.1 Actinomycetota bacterium
GGAAGCAGCGAGCCGGGGCACGGCCCGTGGCCGAACGGCACGTCTGTTGCCACGGGAGACCTTCCACGGCTGTTGGCCGCGTTCAACTCCGGATTCCGGATCGCCGACTCGCGGGGCGGCTACATCGAGGACGGCCAAACGGCCGCGCCGCTTCGCCAGGGCGCTGCATCACTCGTCATCGACGCGAGCGGCAGCGTCGACGTGGTGCCCTGGAGTGCGTCAGCGGCCGCGAAGAAGCCGACCGCCGTGCGTCAGAACCTGGACCTGATCGTCGACGGGGGCCAACTCGTTTCGGGCCTCGACAACAACGCCGGGGAGCGCTGGGGGCACACCGTCGGCAACGAGCTCTTCGTGTGGAGATCAGGTGTCGGTGTGGATGCGCAGGGGCGAATTCTGTACGTCGCATCGGAGGGATTGAGTGTGGCGACTCTCGCTGCACTGCTGCAGCGAGCCGGGGCGGTGCGCGCCATGGAACTGGACATCAACCACGCATGGGTCAGCTTCAACGTCTTCCACCACGACGCCTCGGGTGCAATTTCGGGGACCAAGCTGCTCGACGGCATGTCGAAGCCGGCGTCCAGGTATCTCAATCCCGACACGCGCGATTTCGTTGCAGTGCTGGTCCGTACGACGTCAGGCGGCCGATGAGGCGTCTGATACCGGCAGCAGATCTCGTGTTCGCGTTGACGGGCGTGCTGGCGGTGAAGGCGATGGGTGGCAGCTGGGTTCTCGTGTTCGCATTGATCGTGCTGGCCGGAGCATCCAGCCCGGTTGCCCGCCGTCGAACGGAGTTGGTCGGACGGTGGAGGGGCCGCAGAACCAGATTCGCGAATCAGGTCAGGACCGTTCGGCAGCAACAGTTCCACGATCTGTGGAGGCTGACCAAGATCATCGCCGCTGTGGTGCTGGTCTGGAACCTGGTCTCGTTTGCCAGCTATGTCGGCCACGACAACGGGGACACGTTCTCCGAGCGCGTCGCGACGTGGGGCCGCGACAACCACTTCGGCGGTGTGATCGACCTCCTCGAAGCCCACCTGTACAGCACCCCGCCGTCGAAGGCTCCCGCCCGGCAACTCGCTCTCTCCACACCCGGCGTCCGCCGACCGACGAGTGCACCATCACCAGCGGCAGCACCATCATCAGCAGCAGCAGCAGCAGTACCAGCACCGGCTTCACCGGCTTCACCGGCTTCATCCGGAACAGTGCCGAACGCGAACCCTCCGATCGTCGCCCCGGTGCCGTTGACGCCCCTGTTCGCTCCTGCGCTGCCGGGCGAAGGGCAATGGGCACCGATCGCCCGCGCCGGTGGCCAGGACGCGATGTGGGCCACGAGCATCCGGCCGCTGGCGTCCGCCGGAGGCGTCGTCGCTTCGATGGTCGTGATCGATCAGACGCACCTGCGTGCTGGGCTGTTCAACGGTGGCGAACAGCCGGGCGGCACCTGGAAGCGCGGCAACCGGGTGCCCACGTCGTTGCAACCGGCGCTGCTCGCGGCGATGAACGGAGGCTTCCCTTTCGAGCACATCAAAGGTGGCTACAAGACCGAGGGCGTCACCGTGAAACCACTTCGCTCCGGCGACGCGACGCTCGCGATCGGAACCGACGGGCGGATCGCCGTCGGGCAACTCGGGCGCGATCTGTTCGATGACGGGTCATGGATCAGCCTCCGCCAGAACCTCGTCCTGATCGTCGATCGCGGGCAATCTCAGGTGCAGCGGGGCATCGACCAGGGCGTTTGGTGGGGCGCCGACTATGGGA
>JAYTRT010000317.1:0-1758 GCA_043746045.1 Actinomycetota bacterium
TTGGTGGCCAGTCTCGGCCTTGCCGTGATCGCTGTCGGCGCTGCGATTGCGTTCGTCGTTGCCGGGCGATTGGCCCGACCGGTCCGTCGACTCCGTGATGCAGCTGTGCAGCTCGGCCGCGGCGACTTCACCGTCGAAACGTTCCACAGCCACGTACCAGAACTCGACGAGGCAGCTGAGGCTCTTGCCCTCACCGCCCGCCGCCTCGACGACCTCGTCAGTCGAGAACGCGCCTTCAGTGCCGACGCATCGCATCAGCTCCGTACCCCCTTGGCCGGGCTGCGGTCGGGCATCGAGACCGAGCTGGCGTTCCCGCGCCCTGATCCGACTGAGATCCTCACCGAGGCACTGGAGGACATCGGTCGCCTCGAACGCACGATCACCGAATTGCTGACGATCGCCAGAACGCCGAACTCGGACGCGTCGACGTGTCTGCTGACCGACGTCTGCAAAGACTTGAGGTCCAGTTGGCACGGCCGATATGCGGCGGTCGGGCGTCGGTTGACGATCGAGGATGCGACGTCCACGCCAGCCATCAGCGGGAACGGTGCGATCCTGCGCCACGCGATCGATGTCCTGCTCGACAATGCGCTCGTCCACGGCGCCGGCCAGACACGGATCTCGCACACGGTGGGTGCCGAGTCGGTGACCATCACGGTGACCGATGAGGGACCAGGCCTCGGTGCCTTCGAAGAGTCGGATGGGCCCGATCCTGAACCACCGTCGGCCGAACATCCAGGTGGTCCGCACGGCCTCGGTCTGCCGCTCGCGCGTCGGCTGATCAGATCGATGCCTGGCCGGCTCACAATCGTGCACGCCGGCAGCCATCCCGAGATCGACATCGTCGTCGGCCGAGCGTTCCGGACCGTGGCGAACGAATGACAGCGCCGGTTGGGTCAATGCGTTTTACCCTGCGTTGAACTGTTCCGGATTCGAATTTGACTCTCTGGCTCTACGTTCCTCGGCATCCCCAGTGAGAGCGAGTTGTCGATGGTCCGGAGCAGCAGCCATGCGGCGCGCCGGTCAGGCTTCGGATTGCTGCTGAGCAAGGTTCCGGAAGTGACGATCTTCTTCTGGATCATCAAGGTGCTGGCGACGACCGTCGGTGAGTCCGCAGCTGATTTCTTGTCGGACAACCTCGGACTCGGGCTGACCAACACGACGTACATGATCGGCGCGATCCTGATCGCCGCGTTGGTGTTCCAGTTTCGGTCGGACCGCTACGTACCGGGCATCTATTGGCTCGCGGTGGTGCTGCTCAGCATCGTCGGCACGTTGATCACCGACAACCTGGTCGACAACCTGCGCATCAGCCTGGTGCTCAGCGCGGTCGTGTTCGCCGTGGGGCTGGCGATCTGTTTCGCGGTCTGGTTCGTCAGCGAGCGGACGCTGTCCATCCAGTCGATCCGCACCCGCCGACGGGAAGCGTTCTATTGGTCGACGATCATGTTCACGTTTGCGTTGGGTACGGCCGTTGGCGACCTGTTGGCGGAGAATCTGGCCGTCGGCTACTGGAAGTCGGCGTTGATCTGCGCTGGCGCCATCGCCCTCGTCACTGCCGCGCGTTACATGACGGGGTTGAACGCGATCCTCGCGTTCTGGATCGCGTACATCCTGACCCGCCCGCTCGGCGCATCGATCGGTGACTACCTGTCCCAGAAGCGGGCCGAAGGGGGCCTGGGTGTCGGCACCCTCGGCACCTCCATCGCCTTTCTCGCTACCATCGTCGTCGTGGTGTCCTACCTCACCGCGAGCAAG
>JAYTRT010000318.1:0-5733 GCA_043746045.1 Actinomycetota bacterium
TACTTGTCGGGGTACTCCCCTCCGAACCGCAAAGCCTACCGTACGATGGCGCCCCGATGACTGACGACGCGAGCGACGACCTCTGGGAAACCCACGCCGACTGGTGGATCGACGGCTTCACCGACGGAGCCGATCCGGAGTACGAGGAGCAGATCCTCCCGCTCGCTGCCGCAGAACTGGCCGGCGCAAGCCGAGTGCTCGACGTCGGCTGTGGTGACGGTCAGGTCAGTCGGCTCGCCAAGAAACTCGGCGCCGGCCTCGTCGTCGGAATCGATCCGACGTGGAACCAGGTGCGCGTTGCCAAAGAGCGTGACGGGGGAGCGTTCTTCGCCCGTTCAGGCGCCGGAGCGCTGCCGTTCCCCGATCGGTCCTTCGATGCCGTCGTCGCGTGCCTCGTGTTCGAACACATACGTGACGTCGACGCAGCCATCGCCGAGGTCGCCCGTGTGCTCGCGGTTGGTGGAACGTTCTCGTTCTTCCTGAACCATCCGTTGTTGCAGACGCCGAACAGCGGTTGGATCGACGATCAGGTGCTCGATCCGCCGGAGCAGTATTGGCGGATCGGGCCGTACCTGATCGAGGACGAAACGATCGAGGAGGTCGAGAAGGACATCTTCATTCCCTTCATCCATCGCCCGCTGAGCAGGTACGTCAATGCGTTGGCCGACAACGGCCTGCTGCTCGAACGGATGGTTGAACCAGCGCCGCCGGCCGGGTTCCTGGCCAAGGCCAGCGAGTACGAGGCAGCGGCGACGATCCCGCGGCTGCTGTATCTCCGCACTCGCAAGCACTGAATGAAATAGAGTACGGACCATGACGACCGACATCCTCGTCATCACTGGTCTGTCGGGAGCTGGGCGGTCGAACGCGGCCGACGACCTCGAGGACATGGGTTGGTTCGTCGTCGACAACCTGCCGATCACATTGCTGGACAAGATCGTCGAACTCGGCACCGCTTCGATCGCCAGCGGCGAGTCCAACTTCCAGCGGCTGGCAATCGTCGTCGGGCCGACGGCGGATCAGGGCGACGTCGTCCAGGAGATCCGCCGCCTGCGCAACAGTGAACATCGCGTTCGCGTGCTGTTCCTCGACGCGACCACGCCTGAGCTGGTCAAGCGCTACGGGAGTACCCGTCGCAAGCATCCGCTCGATGATTCCGGCGAGGGCATCGCTGCTGCGGTTGCGCGCGAGCGGGTCCTGCTCGAACCGGTCAAGGCCGAGGCGGACTTGCTCATCGACACGACCGTGTTGACCGTGCATCAGTTGAAGGCGCGGATCGCGGCCGCGTTCGCCAACGAGACCAACGACGCCACGATGCAGACGGCCATCACCAGCTTCGGGTACAAACACGGCATGCCGCTCGACGTCGACATGGTCATGGACGTGCGGTTCCTACCGAACCCGCACTGGGTCGAGGCACTCCGGCCGCTGACCGGCCTCGACGAACCCGTCCGTCGTTACGTGCTCGACCAACCGGCGACCACCCAGTTCCTCGAGCGTTACGAACATTTGCTCGAGATGCTCGTCCCGGCCTTCGCGAGCGAGGGCAAGAGCTACCTCTCGATCGCCATCGGGTGCACCGGGGGGCAACACCGTTCGGTCGTCCTGGCCGAAGAACTGGCCAGCTGGTTGCGTCGTCACGGGTATCAGCCCCGCGTCACACACCGCGATGTTCCGCGCTGACCGTGGACCGTTTCATTCCTCGTTGTTGCCGACGGTGACCTCCTCGACCGGCACGTCGGTCACCTGATGCAATTTGTCGATCAGGCCCTCCTCTTTCCAATGTGTCTCGGCTCTGACGCCGACGATGATCCGGTCGTACTCGTGGTCCAGCAACATCCGCTTGACCGCTTCGAACGGCGGGTCGGTGATCACCTCGCCGGTCACGTCGGCGCCGGAAGATTCGAGTCCGGACATCAATTCGTTCAGGCGCGACGCCGCGCGTCGGGTCGGCTCGTCGCTGTCGGTCGCCCGCTCGATGCGAGTTCCGAGGACCGGCGTGATCACGTGAACCGTCTTGGCCTGGTCGATCGACTTCGACACCCAGTGCGGGATCGGTCCGTCGGGAGTGTCGTCGGCAACGAACAGAATTCGGTCTTCGCTCATGAGTGTCGGTTCCCATCCGGTCACCGTGCCAGACGTGTACCGATGTGCCGGACGTCCACCGATGTGCCGGACTCGTATCGACGTGCCGGACGAGGTCACCGTGACGAACGCGGCGTGGTCTTCATCGGTTGTCGGTCCAGCCACTAGGGTCGAAGGCAGCATTCACTCGATCGAAAGGACACGTCGACGATGACGGTTCGCGTAGGTATCAACGGATTCGGCCGCATCGGCCGCAACTTCTTCCGGGCGGCCAAGGCCCGTGGCGCCGACATCGATTTCGTGGCAGTGAACGATCTGGGCTCACTGGATCAGATGGCACATCTCCTCAAGTACGACTCCATCATCGGCGCGCTGCCGAACAAGATCAAGGCGACGAAGGACGGCGTCGAGGTCGACGGCGACACGCTCAAGGTCCTCCAGGTGCGCAATCCGGCCGAGCTGCCATGGGGCGATCTCGGGGTCGATGTCGTGATCGAGTCCACCGGTTTCTTCACCGACCGTTCGAAGGCGGCGTTGCACCTCGAAGGGGGTGCCCCGTTCGTCATCGTGTCGGCGCCGTCGAACGGTGCCGACGCCACGTTCGTGTACGGCGTCAACCATCAGGACTTCGATCCGACCAAGCATCAGGTCATCTCGAACGCGAGCTGCACCACCAACTGCTTCGTGCCGATGATGAAGGTGCTCGACGATGCGTTCGGCATCGAGAACGGGTTGATGACGACCGTCCACGCCTACACGGGCGATCAGAGCTTGGTCGACGGTCCGCACAGCGACCTGCGCCGCGCGCGCGCCGCTGCGATCAACATCGTTCCCACCGGGACGGGCGCGGCGCGTGCCACCGCGCTGGTGATGGAGAGCATGAAGGGCAAGCTCGACGGCACATCGCTGCGCGTGCCGATCCCCGTCGGTTCCATAACCGACTTCACCGGCAACCTGACGACGCCGGCCTCGGTGGCGCAGATCAATGCGGCGTTCAAAGCAGCCGCGTCGAAGGGCCCACTGAAGGGCGTCCTCAAGTACTCCGAGGAGCCACTCGTTTCGAGCGACATCGTGTCGGACCCGTTCAGCTGCATCTTCGACTCGAAACTGACGATGAGCCTCGGCAGCCTGGTCAAGATCTTCGGCTGGTATGACAACGAATGGGGCTACAGCAATCGCTTGCTCGACCTCACGCTGTACACCGCGAAGGCACACAAGAAGGGCATCAAGAAGAGCCCCGTGAAGCAGGGCTGATGTCCGCACTTCCGGTGCTCGACGACCTCGGCGACGTCGACGGCAAACGAGTTCTCGTCCGTACCGACTTCAACGTCCCGATGGCCGACGGTGAGATCTCCGACGACTTCCGCATTCGCGCGGCGCTGCCGACGATCAACTGGCTGACAGAACGTGGCGCGAACGTCGTCTGCGCCAGCCACCTCGGCCGGCCGAACGGTCAGCCGGTCCCCAAGTACAGCATGGCACCGGTGCGAGAACGTCTGGCCGATCTCGCGCCGGGTGTCGAGCTGATGGAGAACCTGCGCTTCCATCCCGGTGAAGAGGCCAATGATCCGGCGTTCGTCGCCAACCTGATCGACGGCGTCGACGCGTACGTGGACGATGCATTCGGCGCAGCACACCGCGCTCACGCATCGATCGTCGGCCCGCCGCAGACGCTGCCGTCGGCGATGGGCTTGCTGCTCGCCGAAGAGGTCGAGGTCTTGCTCGGTCTGCGCAATCACCCGAAGCATCCGTTCGTCGCGATCCTCGGCGGGGCCAAGATCTCCGACAAGCTCGGCGTCGTCGAAGCGTTGTTGGACATCGTCGATTTGCTCGTCATCGGCGGAGCAATGTGCTTCACGTTCTTCGCCGCCCAGGGCAAGCCGATCGGTGACTCGCTGTGCGAGCCCGATCAGGTCGAGACCTGCCGACGGCTGCTCGCATCCGGCAAAGCGATCCACCTCCCCGACGACATCACAGGTGTCGACGCCAATGGCGTGTACGCGACGTTCGGTACTCGTCTGCCCGATGGCGCGAAGGGTTTCGACATCGGACCCGGTTCCGCCGCTGCGTTCACCGACATCATCATGGACGCACGCACGGTGTTCTGGAACGGACCGATGGGCATGTTCGAGGACGACCGGTTCGCGTCCGGGACCAGGACGGTTGCCCAGGCAATGGCTGATACGAAAGCATTCACCGTGGTCGGCGGTGGTGACTCCGCTGCCGCTCTGGCGCAGTTCCATCTGGAGGACGAGGTCGATCACGTCTCGACCGGCGGTGGTGCATCGTTGGAACTGCTCGAACTCGGCGATCTGCCCGGCCTGGCCGCACTTCGGGGGGCCCCGAATGCCAAAGGCTGATCTCGCCGGCAACGGTGCCACGAACACGGGTGGTCGGCGGCCGATCATCTCCGGCAACTGGAAGATGCACAACAACCACTTCGAGGCGATCCAGAGCGTACAGAAGCTCTCCTACCTGATCGGCAAGGACGATCTGCTCGCCGTCGACGTCTGCATCCACCCGCCGTTCACCGACATCCGCAGCATCCAGACACTGATCGAGGCCGACGGGCTGAACTATCTGCTCGGCGCGCAGAACTGTCACTGGGAGGACAAGGGGGCGTACACCGGCGAGGTCTCCCCGGTGTTCCTCGACAAACTCGGTGTTCGATACGTCATCTGTGGCCACAGTGAGCGACGCGAGTTGTTCGGAGAGACAGACGACACCGTCGCCAGGAAAGTCGCTGCGATCCAGAGCCACGGAATGACCCCGATCATGTGTGTCGGCGAGTCGTTGCTCGAACGTGAGGCGGCCGAAACCGAGACCAAGGTGCTCGGTCAGGTGCGGGCCGGACTGGCTGGTCGCAAGGCCGAAAAAGTTGCAGCGATGGTCATTGCCTACGAACCGATCTGGGCGATCGGCACTGGGCTGACCGCGACCTCCGACGACGCGCAGACGATGTGTGGCGCGATACGAGAATGTGTCGCCGATCTCTACGACCAGGCAACCGCCGATTCGGTCCGGATCCAGTACGGCGGATCGGTCAAGGCCGGCAACATCGCCGAGTTGATGAGTCAACCCGACATCGATGGCGCGCTCGTCGGCGGAGCGAGCCTCGACCCGGACGAGTTCGCTCGGATCGTTCAATACCGTCACCATTGACCTGGGCAGGGACCTGGAAACACGTCCGAAACTGAGCCTGGAAGAGACGCGCCGACATTTCGTAAAGTTGGAACGACTCCGCTTATCGATCGTGTTCCGTGGTGCTATGGTGCTTCGACCCGCATTGATCGGGAAGGACAATTCGGGTGCAGGTTGGGGGCTGGTTCGCCAGGCGTCGGCTACCGCTCCGGCGGTGATATTCCTTCCGTCCCGACTCCATCAGGAGGCACATACACGTGAGCATGAAGAGGCGAAATAGTTTCGCTGCTCTTGCGCTCGGTCTGACAATGGTTGCAGCCGCATGCGGCAGCAGCGCGAAGACGACCAGCAACACATCAGCACCGACAGCTGCACCGACCACAACGGCAGCGTCCACCGTCACTACCGGCGGAGCGACCCCGACATCGGGTTCGACGGCCGGTGGCGGATCCACCGTCACCACCGGAAGCACGGCGACCAGCAGCAGCACCGCGACCAGCAGCAGCA
>JAYTRT010000319.1:0-5730 GCA_043746045.1 Actinomycetota bacterium
ACAACTCGTTGGCCATTGCTCTCGCCGGCGCGGTCATCGCCGGCAGCGGCGGCGGAGTCGTGCAGATGAACACCATGGCGACGGTTCTCTCGATCGCCCCGGCGCACGCCCGCGGCGGCGTCACGTCTGCCTTTCTCAGCGTTTGCTACGTGGCGATGAGCCTGCCTGTCGTGATTGCCGGCCTGAGCGCCGACAGATTCGGTCTCGGCGTCGTCACCACCTGGTACCTCGCTGCGCTCGCAGCTCTGGTGCTCACGGCGGTCGTGGTCGGTCATCGGCAGTCGACCGGGGCTGTCGTTGCGCTGACGTCGACGAGCGGTCCAAACAGCACGACCACTCTGGTGTGACAAGATTTCTGTTCAGTCGTGTCGAATCGGTCCAGCGCCGTTCGTCGTCTGGACGGAACCACGTGATCCGTTCGGATCCCTTTCCTCAACAGAAACGAGATATCGATGAAATACATGCTGCTGATCGCGACCGATCCGGCGAATGCCCCGACGATGAACGGGGACAACGTCCATGACATGGATGCCGACTACTACGCGTTCACCCAAGCCATCGTGGCCTCGGGCGAGATGGTGGCCGGCGATCCATTGCACGACGTCTCGACCGCCACCACAGTGCGCATCCGCGACGGCGTCAAGAGCGTGACCGACGGCCCGTACGCGGAGACCAAGGAACAACTCGGCGGTTACTACATCGTCGATGTCGCGACGTTGGACCGGGCAATCGAGATCGCAGCTGACATTCCTGGGGCCAAGATCGGCAGCATCGAAGTGCGGCCGATCATGGAGATGACGGCGTAGGTGTGACGGACGCTCGGCCTCGCGTCCGGGGCGCCGATCCGACCGAGTACCTCTTCCGCCGACACGCGGGAGAGGTTCTCGGTGGTCTGATGCGGCGGTTCGGTGATCTCGACATCGCCGAGGATGCGCTGCAGGAGGCGCTGCTCGAAGCGCTGATCCGGTGGCCGCGCGAGGGCGAGCCACGGAATCCGGCGGCGTGGTTGACGAGCGTGTCGAGATCGAAGGCGATCGACCGGCTGCGGCGTCGTCAGCGCCAGCCCGACAAGGAGGCGGCTGCTGTTCGTCGCGAGCCGACGCCCATCGACGAGATTGCGGACCTCGCGTTCGCGCTGGACGACGGCCGGGTCGCCGATGACCAATTGGCGCTGATCCTGCTGTGTTGCCATCCTGCGTTGAACAACGACGCTCAGGTTGCCCTGACGCTGCGGACGGTGGCCGGTCTGTCGACCGAGGAGATCGCGAGAAGCTTCCTCGTCGATCTGCCGACGATGGCGCAACGAATCGTCCGTGCCAAGAACAAGATCCGCACTGCCGGGATTCCGTTCGGGGTGCCGCACCGAGATCAACTCGACGAGCGGATCGAGGCCGTGATGCAGGTCATCTATCTCGTCTTCAACGCCGGCTATGCATCGAGTCGCGACGACGCGTTCATCCACCACGACCTGTGTGGCGAGGCAATCCGCCTCGGTCGGATGTTGACCACACTGGTGCCGAGTCACGCCGAGGCGACCGGGTTGTCCGCGTTGATGCTGCTGGCCGACGCACGAGCGCCCGGCCGTCTGGACGACAGGGGCGAACTGGTCACGCTCGATCGGCAGGACCGCTCCCTGTGGCGCCGCGGGCAGATCGAGGAAGGCATCGCGCTGCTGCACCGAGCATTGCCGATGAAACGCACGGGCCGCTACCAGATCGAGGCCGCGATCGCTGCGTTGCACAGCGGTGCCGAATCGGCCGAGGCAACAGACTGGATTCAGATCGACGCGCTGTACCAATCGTTGCTCCTGTTCGTGCCGACCCCCGTCGTTGCGCTCAATGGAGCTGTCGCGCGGGCAATGGCCTCGAGCCCCGATGCCGGGTTGCAGATGATCGATCGGGCGATCGACACGGCCGAGCTCGACGGCTGGTATCTGCTGCACTCGACGCGCGCCGAACTGCTCCGCCGCGCCGGTCGGGAGGCCGAGGCGCAACAGGCTTTCGAGATTGCGATCGCGCTTGCGCCGAGCGAAACGGAACGTCGGTTCCTGACGACCCGCCGCGTCCCCCCGTCCGACGCCGAAGTCATCTGACGATCCCATCACGCGGCCCTTGTCCGTCGCCTCGGTGGCCAGATCGGACGAACCGTGTGGTCAGCCCCAGCGGCTCTGCCCGAAGCGGTAACCGACGCTGCGCACGGTCTGGATCAGGTTCTGGTGCTCTTCGCCGAGCTTCGCGCGCAGACGGCGGATGTGGACGTCGACCGTCCGCGCGCCGCCGTAGTACTCGTAGCCCCACACCCGGCTGAGCAGCAACTCACGAGTGAAAACCTTGCCCGGATTCTGGGCGAGGAACTTGAGCAGCTCGTATTCCATGTAGGTCAGGTCCAGCGGACGTCCCTCGATGGACGCCTGATAGGTCTCCACGTTCAGGGCCAGTTCGCTGTATTCGACGACGTCGGGCTTGACCCCGCCGCCGCCCTTCCACAGCAGATGGCGGAGGCGTGCCTCCAACTCGATGGGATGGAACGGCGTCAGGCAGAAATCGTCGAAGAGCTCGTCGCGCAGGGCAAGTTCTCCGAGCTGGCCTCCACCGACGAGCAACAGCAGCGGAGCGACCGGCAGATCGCGCTTGCGGAGCGCGCGGCACAGTGCCCACGCACCTTCGGCGTCGGTGTCGGTGGAGACGATCGCTCCTGCCCATCCACCGGACGGCTCGTTCCGGGCGATCTCGTCGGCGCCGGACACAGCCTTCCAGCGATAGCCGGCCAGGTCAAGCGTCCGCACGAGGTCCGGCGGTGGTGACTCCGGGAATACCGCGAGCATCTCCGCTGCGGGGCTCACAGCGACCTCAGGTACCGATCGTGCTCGAACGTACTGACATGTGCTTTGTACGAACGCCACTCGTTGCGTTTGTTGCGGAGGAACCACTCGAAGATGTGATCACCGAGCGCTTCGGCCACCAGCGACGATTCCTCCATCACTCGCAGGGCGTCACCGAGCGACGACGGGATCTGGTCGATGCCGAGTTTGATCAACTGCGCATCATCCATCTGGAACAGGTTGGCGTCGGCCTCCGCCGGAAGTTCGTAGCCCTCCTTGATGCCGCGCATGCCGGCTGCAAGCAACACGCTGAACGCCAGATAGGGGTTGCACGCCGGGTCAGGCGACCGGTACTCGATCCGGGTCGCCAGGGGATTGCCCTTTTTCGGGATCGGCACCCTGATCAGGCCGCTGCGGTTGTTCCGGGCCCAACTGATGTGTACCGGGGCTTCGAAGCCAGGGACCAGACGCTTGTAGCTGTTGACGGTCTGATTGGTCACTGCGGTGATCTCGGCGGCATGACGCAGCAGGCCCGCCATGAACTGCTTGGCCATCGGCGACAGGTTGTAGTCGTCCTCGTCCGAATAGAAGGCATTGTCCTCGCCGTTGAACAGCGAGAGATGGAGGTGCATTCCAGAACCCTGTACGCCCTCGAGCGGCTTGGGCATGAACGACGCGTACACGCCCTGGCTGGCGGCCACTTCCTTGACGACCAGGCGGAAGGTCATGATCGAGTCGGCCATGCTGAGGACGTCGTTGTGACGGAGGTCGATCTCGTGCTGGCTCGGCGCGTCCTCGTGGAAGCTGTACTCGACGGGGATTCCCATCTGCTCCAACGTGCGGATGGTCTGCTTACGCAGCGATCCCGAGACGTCGCTGGCGGTCAGATCGAAGAATCCCGCTTCGTCCAATGGCTCGGGTGCCTGCCCACGAACCGGTGGGGCGAAGTAGAAGAACTCCATGTCGGGGGCGACGAAGAACGTCAGCCCCATTGCTCGTGCCTCGGCCAGATTGCGGCGCAGCACCTGGCGCGGGTCGCCTTGGAAGGGTGTGCCATCGAGGTTGTGGATATCGCAGAAAACCCGTGCTTCGGCGTTCTTCGGGTCTCCCCAGGGCAAGACCTCGAACGTGTTCGGATCGGGGATGGCCAACACGTCGCTCTCCTGCACGCGACTGAAACCGTCGATCGACGAACCGTCGAACGTCATTCCGTCCTCGAGCGCATTCTCCAGTTCGGCGGGACTGATCGCGAAGCTCTTGAGGTTGCCGAGCACGTCGGTGAACCACAGCCGAACCAGCCGAACACCGCGCTCTTCCACCGTGTGCAGCACGTAGTTTCGTTGCTGTTCGTTCATGGTCATGTGTCCCTCGTTGTGGAAAGAAAAAACGAACAGGGGCCGGACGCAAACGCCCGGCCCCCGAGGTTACTGCCGTCGCTGCGCAGCCCGTCAGGCGGCGCTGCACACCGTGTCGGTGATCAGACGGGTGACCGTGTACGGATCGGCGTTGGCGTTGGGCCGGCGGTCCTCGGCGTAGCCCTTGCCTTCCTTGGCGACCTGCCACGGGATACGGATCGAGGCGCCACGGTTGGACACGCCGTAGCTGAACTTGTTGTACGGAGCGGTCTCGTGCTTGCCCGTCAGGCGGCTCTCGATGTCGTCGCCGTAGCCCTTGACGTGCACGTCGATCTTCTTGCCGATCGCCTCGCAAGCCTTGACGATCGCGTCGTAGTTGTCGCGCATCGCAATGGTCGAGAAGTTGGTGTGCATGCCGGCGCCGTTCCAGTCTCCCTTGGCGGGCTTGGCGTCGAACGAGATGGCGATGTCGTAGTCCTCGGCAATGCGGTGCAGCAACCAGCGTGCGACGTACATGTGGTCGCCGACGGTGAGCGGATCGGCGGCACCGATCTGGAACTCCCACTGCCCGGGCATCACTTCGGCGTTCGTGCCTTCGATGATCAGGCCGGCGTCGATACACGCCTGGGTGTGCTCTTCGATGATCTCACGGCCGACGACGCGTCCGGCGCCGACGCCGCAGTAGTACGGACCCTGCGGCCCGGGGAAGCCGCCGACAGGGAAGCCGAGCGGGCTGCCGTCGAGCTTGAGCATCGTGTACTCCTGCTCGAGTCCGAAGATCATGCCCTGCTTGGCGTACTTCTTGTACACCTTCTCGAGCGGGGCTCGTGTGTTGGTCGGGTGTGGCTTCATGTCGGCGGCGAGCAGAACTTCGCAGAGAACGATGACGTTCGCTCCGCCACGGATCGGGTCCGGACAGGTGAAGACCGGATTCAGCACGCAGTCGCTGCTCTCGCCCGTGGCCTGCTCGGTGGAGGAACCGTCGAAGCCCCAGATCGGCATCTTCGTGGCTTCGTCCTTCATGATCTTGGTCTTCGAGCGAAGCAACGGGGTGGGCTTGCCTCCGTCGATCCAGATGTATTCAGCTTGGTAGGCCATGTAAAACGTTCCTCCGGGGGACGATGTAAGGGGCTGACGCACTCTGTCAGCCAGGGATTTCAATGTCGTTGCGTATTTGTGAACGCAGTGTGAACCAGGTCTCTGCTTGGTCTCAAGACCGTATCGGACCGAAGCTGCCGGCGCGAAGAGCCGGGGAACCGGCGTGCAGTGTGACAACGTCCAAGCCGTATGAACGTGAACAACACAGGTCTCAGCCGCCGAGCGCTTCTCTCGGCGGTCGTCGTCGCCCCCTGTCTGACGGCGGTTCTCGCCGCGTGTGGGGACACGACGAAGGGCGCAGGCGCGAATCCTCCCACCCCGACCGATCCGCCAACCACCAATTCGCCAACGACTACAGCCACGACGGCCACGACGGCCACGACAGGGTCGACGGCCCCGACAGTGACGACAACGATCGCCGTGACCGCACCGGGTGGTTCCGCGGCCGCGCCTGTC
>JAYTRT010000320.1:0-5706 GCA_043746045.1 Actinomycetota bacterium
TGGCCTGTCGACCGTCGACTTCGCCGATGATGCGTCCGGCACGCATGACGATGACGCGGTCGGCGACCTGCCCGACCTCTTGGAAGTCGGTCGAACACATCAGGATCGCAGCACCGGCGTCAGCAAGCCTGCGCAGCTCGGCGTAGATGTCGAACTTCGACGCGATGTCGATCCCTGCGGTCGGTTCGTCGAACACCAGAACCTTGCTGTCGACCCCCATCCAGCGTCCGATCATGACCTTCTGCTGGTTTCCCCCGGACAGTGTCCCGACGCCGACATCGATCGTGGCGGTCCTGACATTGGCCCCTGGAGCGAGCGCGGTCGCCGACGTCCGTACTCGCCGGGGGGTGAACATCGGATGGCGACCGTTGGCCTGCTGACCGAGTACGACGTTGTCGGCAACGCTTCGATCGAGCAGGAGACCATGTCGCTTGCGGTCCGCCGGCAAGAACGCCACGCCGAGCGAAAGAGCCTGCCGGCGGCCTCGAACGGGATGCATCACCCCGTCCCGGTCAGCCACGCGCACCCAACCGCGTGCGGGGAGCTTCCCGCCGGCCGCCACTCGCGCCAATTCCGAGACGCCGGCACCGACTCCCCCCGTCACCGCAACAATCTCACCGCCGGCGACGCACAAGCTGACGTCGTTCAACCGACCGCTGCTGACACCATCGATCTCGAGGATCGGCGTTGCTCCGGTTTTCAGCGTGGAGCGTTCGACACGGGCAATATCGACTGCGCGCCCGAACATCGCCTTGACAACAGAGTCGGTCGTGAAGTCAGCGGCGAATCCCTGCGCCACGACAGCGCCGTCGCGCATCACGGTGACGTCGTCGGCGATGGTGAACACCTCGTCGAGATGGTGGCTGATGAACAGGACCGACACCCCAGCACTGCGCAACCGGTCGACGATCCGGAAAAGCGGCTCGACTTCGTGGCGGCTCAGGGATGCCGTCGGCTCATCCATGACGACGAGCCGTGCATCAAAGCTGACGGCTCGGGCAATCTCGATCATCTGCAGTTGGGCAACCGTCAATGAGCGCACCTGAGCATTGATGTCGACGTCGATCTCGAGTGCGTCCAGGCGCTCGCGAGCAAGCCTGCGCGCCCTGCGCCAATCGACCCGACCGAACCGGGTGGGAAGATGATCGAGGAGAACGTTCTCGGTGACCGAGAGATCGCTCGCAATCTGACGTTCCTGGTAGATCGCCCGCACCCCGAGTGATTGCATTTGACGGCGACTCGGACGATCGATGATCGTGCCTGCGACACGAATGGTCCCGCTGTCGGCCTGTTGGGCGCCAGTCGCGATCTTGATCAGCGTCGACTTCCCAGCCCCGTTCTCGCCGCAGAGGCCGTGAACCGTCCCCGGCCGCACAGTCAGGCTGACGCCCTGCAGGGCAAGCACCCCCGGGAACGACTTGGTGATGCCTTCCAGCTGCATCGCGGCAGGCGCATCATCCGTGGGTGGCTGGGTCGTCGGTGTCACTGCTGCGCTTTCACGTGCGAGCTCTCACGGTTTCGGCGATGGCTGGCATGACCTTCTCACCGTAAGCACGAAGTGTTTCGTCCTTGGCATCATGTTGTAAATAGACGGAGAACTGGTCGACGCCGAGATCCTTCAACTCGTTCAGCCGTCGGACGTGCTCGTCCACCGGGCCGATGATGCAGAACCGGTCGACGATCTCGTCGGGAACGAAAGCCGTGTGGCTGTTGCCGGCCTGGCCGTGCTCGTTGTAGTCGTAACCCTGGCGGTCCTTGATGTAGTCGGTCAGCGCCTTCGGCACCGGTGCGTCGTCGCCGTAACGGGCGACGATGTCGGCGACGTGGTTGCCGACCATGCCGCCGAACCAGCGGCACTGGTCACGGGCATGGGCGAGGTGCTCTGGGGTGCCGTCGGTGACGTAGGCGGGGGCCGCGATGCAGATCGTGAGGTCGCTCGGATCTCGCCCGGCACCGGCCGCCGCGTCACGCACCGCCTTGATCGTCCACTCGGCGATCGACGTGTCCGCCAACTGCAGGATGAAACCATCGCCGACCTCGCCGGTCAGGGCCAGTGCCTTCGGTCCGTATGCGGCGACCCACATCTCCAGTCGGCTCTTCGACGCCCACGGCAGGCGCAGCTCGGAGCCCTTGTATTCCACACCTCGGCCGTTGGCCAGTTCGCGAATGACATGGATGCTGTCACGCAGCGTTTTCAGGTTCGTCGGCGCGCCGTTGGTGACTCGCACGGCACTGTCGCCACGGCCGATCCCGCACACGGTGCGATTGCCGTACATCTCGTTCAGCGTTGCATAGGTGCTGGCCGTCACGGTCCAGTCGCGGGTGGCCGGGTTGGTGACCATCGGGCCGACGATGATGTTGCGCGTCGCGGCCAGGATCTGGCTGTAGATGACGTATGGCTCCTGCCAGAGGATGTGGCTGTCGAAGGTCCACACATGACTGAACCCGTAGGTCTCCGCCTTCTTGGCGAGATCGATCACCCGCGCCGAAGGGGGTGTGGTCTGCAGAACGACACCGAGGTCCACGACTATCGATTCTGGGGGAAGCCGAGGTCCACCGTGGACGTGTGCGGGTCCGGCCAGCGCGAGGTGACCACCTTGCTGCGCGTGAAGAAGTTGATGCCGTCGGGGCCGTACATGTTCTGGTCGCCGAACAGGCTCGCCTTCCAGCCACCGAAGCTGTAGTAGCTGACGGGCACGGGCACGGGCACGTTGATGCCGACCATGCCGACCTGCACGTCGAATTGGAACTGACGGGCCGCTCCGCCGTCGCGGGTGAAGATTGCGGTCCCGTTGCCGTACGGATTGTCGTTGATCAGCTGCAGACCCTCGTCGTAGCTGGCGACGCGAGTGATGGCCAACACCGGTCCGAAGATCTCCTCGTCGTAGACGCGCATGCCGGGCTTGACATTGTCGATCAGGCTCGGCTTCAGGAAGAAGCCCTCGGTCGGTGCGCCGTCACGACCGTCGACCACCAGCGTCGCGCCTTCGCCCTCGGCGCCTTCGAGGAACCCGGCCACCTTGTCGCGGTGCTCGCCGGTGATCAGCGGCCCCATCTCGTTGCCGGCTTCAGTGGCCGGGCCGACCTGGATCGCGGGAATCCGCTCCTTGACCTTTTCGATCAGCGCATCAGCGATCGACTCGACAGCGAGCACGACGCTGAGCGCCATGCAACGCTCACCCGCCGATCCGTACGCAGCGCCGACGATGGCGTCGGCGGCCATGTTCAGATCGGCGTCGGGCAGGACGAGGCTGTGGTTCTTGGCGCCTCCGAGGGCCTGGACCCGCTTGCCGTTCTTGGTGGCGGTCTCGTAGATGTACTTGGCGATCGGGGTACTGCCGACGAAGCTGATCGCCTGGATGTCGGGGTGGGCGAGCAACGCATCGACAGCCACCTTGTCACCGTTGATCACGTTGAAGCAGCCGTCGGGCAGACCGGCCTGCTTCAGCAGTTCGGCGATGAACATGCTGGCCGACGGGTCCTTCTCGCTCGGCTTGAGGATGAACGTGTTGCCACAGGCGAGTGCGTTGGCGAACATCCACATCGGGACCATCGCCGGAAAGTTGAACGGCGTGATGCCGGCCACGACGCCGAGCGGCTGACGGATGTTGTACACGTCGATCCCGTTGGAGGCCTGCTCGCTGAAGCCACCCTTCATCAGGTGCGGGATGCCGCAGGCGAACTCGATGTTCTCCAACCCCCGGGCGACTTCGCCGAGTGCATCGGTGAGCACCTTGCCGTGCTCGGCCGACAGCAGCGAGGCGATCTCCTTGCGGTTCGCGTCGACCAACTCGCGCATGTGGAACATCACCTCGGCACGTCGTGAGAGGTTCGTGGCCCGCCACGCTGGGAACGCGGCCTTCGCCACGGCGACCGCGGCGTCGACCTCCTCGACCGAGGCGAGGTCCACCGCTGCCTGCTGCTGACCCGTCGCCGGCTGCCAGATGACCCCCGACCGACCGGACGTACCGTCGGCGACCTTGCCGTCGATCCAATGCGAAATGCGCTTCATCGTGTTCAATCCCTTGATCGAAAGTGTTGCTCGGCGAACGTGTTGCTCGCGAGATGTGCGTCTAGACGAGATACTGCGACAGACCGCGCTTGACGAACTGGCCGTGGCCCTTGCGCCCGATGTAGGCGTCGTCCTGGATCACGATCGTGCCACGCGAGAGAACCGTGTCGACCTTGCCGTCGATCACATAGCCCTCCCACGAACTGTGGTCGATGTTCATGTGATGCTTGTCGTTGATGCCGATCTTGGTCTGCTTGTTCGGATCCCAGATGACGACATCGGCATCGGCGCCGGGGGCGATGATGCCCTTCTTCGGATACATCCCGAACATTCGCGCCGGTGTGGTGCAACAGGTCTCGACCCAGCGCTCGAGCGTGATCTCGCTGTTGACCACCCCCTGATACAGCAGTTCCATCCGGTGTTCCACGCCGCCCATGCCGTTCGGGATCGCCGAGAAGTTGCCGATGCCCAGTTCCTTCTGGTCCTTCATGCAGAACGGGCAGTGGTCGGTGGACACGATCGCGATGTCGTTGGTGCGCAGGCCCTTCCACAGATCGGCGTGGTGGTGATGGGTGTCGTGCGCCGAACGGATCGGCGGCGAGCAGACCCATTTGGCACCCTCGAAACCCGGCTTGGCAAGCGTGTCCTCGAGCGTCATGTACAGGTACTGCGGACACGTCTCGGCGAACACGTTGTGCCCGTCGTCGCGCGCCGCGGCGATCTCCTCGAGCGCCTCGCTGGCCGAGACGTGGACGATGTACAGCGGGGCGTTCCCTGCCACCTCACTGAGGATGATCGCACGGTGCGTCGCCTCGCCCTCGAGCGCCGACGGTCGGGTGTAGCTGTGGTACTTCGGGTCGGTCTCGCCGCGGGCCAATGCCTGCTGGACGAGGACGTCGATGGCGATGCCGTTCTCGGCGTGCATCATGATCGTCGAGCCGATCTCGCTCGCTGTCTGCATCGCCTTGAGGATCTGACCGTCGTCGCTGTAGAACACGCCGGGGTAAGCCATGAACAGTTTGAAGCTGGTGATGCCCTCGTTGTCCGTCAGGTACCGCATCGCCTTCAGCGCGTCGTCGTCGACACCTCCGACGATCTGGTGGAACGCATAGTCGATCGCACATTCGCCGGCTGCCTTGGCATGCCAGACGCCGAGGCTGTCGATCACGTTCTCGCCATTCCGTTGCACGGCGAAGTCGATGATGGTGGTCACACCGCCCCAGGCAGCGGCGCGAGAGCCGGTCTCGAACGTATCGCTGGCATTCGTGCCGCCGAAGGGCAACTCCATGTGCGTGTGCGCGTCGATGCCACCGGGGATGACGTACTTGCCGGTTGCATCGAGCGTGACATCGGCGGTCACGCCCTGCGCCGCAGCCTGACCGGGCGCGTACATCGCGACGATGGTCTCGCCGTCGATGAGGACATCGATCAACTGTCGTCCGGTGGGGCTGACGACCGTTCCGTTGGTGATCAGGGTGCGGGCCATGACTAGCGCCTCACCAACTCGTCGTAGGCGTCGGGACGCCGGTCGCGATAGAAGGCCCACCGGTCGCGGATTTCGGTCAGCTTGGTCATGTCGAGGTCGCGCACGACGAGGTCCGGTTTGTACGGATCGCCGACATCGCCGACGAACTTGCCCTCCGGATCGACGAAGTAGCTCTGGCCGTAGAAGTCGTTCTCGCCGAGTTCTTCGA
>JAYTRT010000321.1:0-1749 GCA_043746045.1 Actinomycetota bacterium
TGTCGCAGACGCGGTCCACATTCGAGTCGTCGATCGAGGCGTCGGAATTGCGGCTGCCGAACGGACCAAGGTCATCGCGCCCTTTCAACGCCTCGGCGATCAGCGAACCGACGACGGCGTCGGCCTCGGATTGTCGATCGCCAAGGGCTTCGTCGATGCAATGAACGGTTCGCTGCGGCTCGACGACACTCCCGGAGGCGGTCTGACAGTGACCATCACTCTGCCGAGAGCCGAGGAGCTCGAGGGATGACGACGATCCTGGTCGTCGATGACGAGCCGCAACTACGGCGGGCACTCAACCTCAACCTCGGTGCCCGCGGGTACGAGGTTGTCGAGGCGATCAACGGTGAGGAAGCACTTGCCTACATGACCAGCCATCGTCCCGATGCGATCCTGCTCGACCTCGGCCTCCCCGGCATCGACGGTCTGTCGATCATCGAGACGCTCCGGGCCTGGACGCGAGTCCCGATCATCGTCCTCACGGTCCGCGACGACGAACGAACAAAGGTCCAAGCACTCGATGCCGGTGCCGACGATTACCTCACCAAACCGTTCGGGATGGGCGAGCTGATTGCCCGACTTCGAGCGCTGCTCCGGCGCACGTCCGGTCCGGAGCCTCTTCCGATCGTGACGACATTGGATTTCCGGCTCGATCTGACGTCGCACCGGGCATTCGTCGGCACGGAAGAGACTGAAATCCGCCTCACACCGATCGAGTGGGACATCGTCGGGCATCTCGTCCGGCACCCCCATCGCCTCGTCACATACCGTCAACTCGTCACGGCGGTCTGGGGTCCGAACCACGACCCGGACCAGAATCTGCTGCGCGTCCACATGACGCACATCCGACGCAAGCTCGAGCCGACGTCCAGTCTGCCGACCTACTTCATCACTGACGCGGGAGCCGGATTCCGATTCGAGCCCGGGGAAGAGAGACCGGCGCGTACAGACGACGTAAAGGTTGCTGCTCAACCCCGAAAGGTTCCGTGAACGTCCCATTCCAGGGACACTCCCGGGCGTACACCTGAAGGATGATCAACAGCAGGGAAACCGAATCGTCCGGCATCGGAAATGTGGCGATTGCGTTCGGACCGATCGCGGCTCTTCTCGTCGCCGGGCTGCTGGCCCGATTCCGAGACTCGGTCGGGGCGACGAACGTGGCCCTGATCCTGGCGATGGTGGTCGTCGCTGCAGCGCTGGCTGGCCGGACCGCTGGTTTCGTCACCGCCATCACCGCAGCTGTTGTCTTCAACTACTTCCACACCAAGCCGTTTCATTCCCTGCGCATCGATGGCGCACGGGACGTGACGACCGTGGTGCTGCTCGCACTGATCGGGTTCGTCGTCAGTGAGATCGGGGCCTGGCGGCGACGCATGCACTCATCGGCGATCAAGCGTCTTCACGGCGTCAGGGCGCTGGAGACAGTCGCCTCGATGGTCGCAGGTGGTCGACCCTCCGCCGAGATATGGGAGACGATCCACCTGATCCTGATCGACGAGCTTCACCTTGCCGACTGCAGGTTCGAGGCGACAGGTGCTGGTTCGTTGCCCGTCCTGCCGAGGTCCGGTGCGCTTGTCGGCCCGACGATGCACCTGTTGCCGCACGGTTTCGCCCTGCCGGAAGGCGGTATCCAGATCGAAGTCGAAGCGCGCGGCGAGTCGTTCGGCTCGATCGTGCTCGTCCCGGATGCACGCTTCGGATCCAGCCACGACGCGCGTGCGGTGGCGATTGCTCTCGCCGATCAGTTCG
>JAYTRT010000322.1:0-5700 GCA_043746045.1 Actinomycetota bacterium
GGATCCCCGAGGAGCGGATCACGATGTTGCCAGGGCCACCGTCGATCTACCAGACGATCCTGGACCATCCGCGACGTGCCGACTTCGACCTCTCGTCGCTGCGGCTGGCCGTCACCGGCGCCGCACCCGTGTCGGTCGAACTGATCCGGCGGATGCGTGAGGAGTTGCAGTTCGAGACCGTCGTCACCGGCTACGGCCTGACGGAATCCACCGGCATCATCACGATGTGCCGCCACGACGATCCGGACGAGACGATTGCGCACACGAGCGGTCGGGCCATCCCCGGTGTGGAGGTTCGGCTGGTCGACGACGAGGGCAACGACGTCGAGGTCGGCCAGCCCGGCGAGATCTGGGCCCGTGGCTACAACGTGATGGCCGGCTACTTCGGCAACGCCGATGCGACCGCCGAGGCGATCGACGGCGACGGGTGGCTGGCCACCGGCGACATCGCCGTGCAGGACGCGCAGGGCAACGTGGACATCACCGATCGTAAGAAGGACATGTTCATCATGGGTGGCTTCAACGCCTACCCGGCCGAGATCGAGAACGCCCTCGCCGGCTACCCGGGGGTCAGCCAGGTCGCAGTCATCGGCGTGCCGGACCACCGCATGGGCGAGGTCGGCAAGGCCTACATCATCGCTCGACCGGGCGCGACCGTGGTGCCAGAAGAGGTCATCGCGTGGAGCCGGGCGAACATGGCCAACTACAAGGTCCCCCGCTTCGTGGAGATCGTCGATTCGCTGCCGATGAACGCCAGCGGCAAGGTGCTCAAGGGCGAACTCCGCCAACAATCCTCCCCCGCCTGAAACTTCTCCGAGCGAAAAAGACCCCTACAGCGCGCTTTTCACTTGTCAGAACGCGTGTTTCGCGGGTGGGAACGCGGGTTTCGCGGGTTCGGGCGGGGTGGTGGTTTTCGGCGGCCGAGGGCGTCGGCTTCGGCACCGATGGTCGTGCTGTCGCCATGGCCGGTGTGGACGATGGTCTCTGGTGGCAGGACGAAAAGACGCTCACGGATGCTGCGGACGATCGTGTCGTGGTCGCTGTAACTCCGACCGGTCGCGCCGGGCCCGCCGCAGAAAAGGGTGTCGCCGCTGAAGAGGATGTCGTTGCCATCTGCTGCACCACCGACGATGTGGAAGCAGCAGCAACCCGGCGCATGACCGGGGGTGTGCATCACGGCGAGTTCCGAGCCGGCGACCTTCAACACCTGCTTGTCGGCCAGCGCCTGATCCGGTTCGACATCCGGATACACCACGTGCCACAGCATCAAGTCGTCGGGATGCAACAGGATCGGTGCGTCGACCACATCCTGCAGCGCCACGGCGGCGTTGATGTGATCGTTGTGACCATGCGTCAGGGCGATGGCCAGAACGTGTCGGCCGTTGACGCCATCGATGATCGCGGCCGCATCGTGCGCTGCGTCGATCACGATGACTTCTCTGTCGTTGCCGACCAGCCAGATGTTGTTGGTCACTTCCCATTCGCCGCCGTCGAGGGCGAAAATGCCGGTGGTGTTGACCAGCTCGGTCGTCACAACACCACCACGCTGCGCAGCACCTCGCCGCGCTCCATCTTGTGGAATGCCGCTTCGACGTCGCCCAGGCCGATCAATTCCGAGACGAAATCCTCGAGCGGCAGACGGCCCTGGAGGTGCAGGTCGACGAGGAGCGGGAAGTCGCGGCTCGGCAGGCAGTCGCCGTACCACGACGGCTTGAGCTGGCCGCCGCGGCCGAAGAAGTCGATCATCGGGATGTCGGGCATGATCATCGTGGGGGTGGGCACGCCGACCTGCACGACGGTTCCGGCCAGATCACGCGCGTAGAACGCCTGGCGCAACACCTCGGGATGGCCGACTGCTTCGATGCAGACGTCGGCACCATTGCCGTTGGTGGCAGTCTGGATCGCCACGATCGCGTCTTCTTTCGAACCGTTGACGGTGTGCGTCGCACCGAACTGCTTGGCCCACTCCAGCTTCCGGTCGTCGAGGTCGACGGCGATGATGGTGGTGGCTCCCGCCAACTTCGCACCGGCGATGGCTGCGTTGCCGACACCACCGCAACCGAACACTGCGACGCTGTCACCGCGCTGCACGTCGCCGGTCAACATCGCTGCGCCGATGCCGGCCATCACGCCGCAACCGAGCAGCCCGGCGACCTCGGGCTTGGCGGCAGGATTCACCGGCGTGCACTGACCGGCCGCGACAAGCGTCTTCTCCGCGAAGGCGCCGATTCCGAGCGCCGGCGACAACGGCGTGCCGTCCTCGAGTGTCATCTTCTGGGTCGCATTGAACGTGTTGAAGCACAGGTTCGGCTTGCCGCGCAGGCATGAACGACAGGTGCCGCAGACCGCTCGCCAGTTCAGGACGACGAAGTCGCCTGGCTTGACGTTGACGACATCCGGGCCGACCGCTTCCACGATCCCGGCGGCCTCGTGGCCGAGCAGGAACGGGAACTCGTCGTTGATGCCGCCCTCGCGATAGTGCAGGTCGGTGTGGCAGACACCGCACGCCTGGACTTTGACCAATGCCTCGCCCGGACCCGGATCGGGAACCAGGATGGTGGTCAGTTCGACCGGCAGACCCTTGCCACGCGCGATGACGCCCTGAACTGAATGTGCCATGAAGTTCGAACTCCTGAATCGGCGATGGAGACCACATCCGCGTGGTTCGGATTCGAGGCTAGTAGTCCGGGGAGATCACCCGGTCGACGAAACGCGGCGGATCGACGCAGTGATGGATGCTCGATTCGCGAACCATACTGGTAGCCCATGTTTCCGCTCGACGCCGTGCCTGCTCCATCGTCCAGGCGGCTCGCTGTCCGAGTCACGAACGACGCCATCCGCCAGATCCGCGGTGGCCACCCGTGGGTGTTCGACGGGTCGGTCGTCTCGGTCAACCATGCCGACGGCGCTCCGGGGGACTTTGCCGTGATCTTCGACGGTGATCGACAGTTCGTGGCGATCGGGCTCTACGACCCGAAGTCCCCGATCCGCGTGCGCATCCTGCATCAGGGCAAACCAACCATGATCGACGCTGACTTCTGGGCGGCCAAGGTCATCGCAGCCATCGAACGACGCACGCCGGTGTTGGCGGCCGGCGACACCACGGGCTACCGCGTCGTCCATGGCGAGAACGACGGGCTCTCCGGCTTGGTGCTCGACCGCTACGGCGACACGTTCGTGCTCAAGCTCTACACCGCCGCCTGGCTGCCGCATCTGGCGACACTCATCCCGGTGCTGCGCGAGCAGCTGCAGCCGAAATCGCTCGTCCTGCGTTTCAGCCGGGATGTCGCCGGACAGCAACTGTTCGGATTGGGCGAGGGGATGGCCCTGATCGGGGCCGTTCCGACGGAGCCGGTGCTGTTCCGCGAGCACGGACTGACGTTCGAAGCCGACGTCGTGCACGGTCAGAAGACCGGTCATTTCCTGGATCAACGCGAGAACCGCGCCAAGCTCCGTCCGCTGGCCAAGGACAAGCGCGTCCTCGACCTCTTCGCCTGCACCGGTGGATTCAGCGTCTTCGCTGCGGCCGGTGGGGCCGCCTCGGTGCACAGCGTGGACCTGAGCAGTGCCGCTCTGCAGACAGCGCAACGGAACATGGGCCACAACTCGTTCATCAAGAACATCCAGAAGTGCAAGCACACGACACAGGTCGGCGACGCGTTCGACGTGATGCAGTCCTTCGCCAAGGGGAAGCGGTTGTTCGACATCGTGGTCGTCGACCCGCCGTCGTTCGCCCGCAAGCAACTGGATCACGACCGCGCTCTCCACGCCTACCGCCGGCTGACCCGGCTCGCCCTCGATCTCGTCGAAGACGGCGGGATGTTGGTCCAGTCGTCGTGTTCCAGTCGCGTCGGCAGCGACGAATTCTTCGAGGGCGTGCATTCGGCCGCCGCGAGCACGAACCACCGGATCAGCGAGATGTTGCGAACAACACACGCAGTCGATCATCCCATCGCCTTTCCGGAAGGCGCATACCTCAAAACGATCTTCGTCGGCGTTCGCGACCGGCCGACGGTCCATGGCAGCATGGGAAGGTGAGCGTGCCGAACACGACCGATCCAGACGAGCAACCACGTTCGTCGCCACGACCCGCGCCGCACGAACGATCCCTGCGCGAGCGTCTGGTCGGTGGCGAAGTGGCGCGGACGCTGCTGTCGATCTGGTGGTGGCTGACCTTCGGGATCGGCATCGTGCTGTGGCTGCCGATGGTTGCAATCGTCCGCGTGGTCACCGCTCCGTTCGACAAGGGTCGGTACTGGGCCGGATTCTTGTTCCGCAAGCTGCCGGTGGTTCACCAGCACATCAATCCGCTGTGGACCTTCAAGGTCAGCGGGACGATGCCGAGCGATCCACGACGTCCGTACATCGTCGTCTCCAATCACGAGTCGTTCGTCGACATCTTGCTGATCAGCCATCTCCCGTTCGAGATGAAGTGGCTGAGCAAGGTCGAGATGTTCAAGATCCCCGTGGTCGGCTGGCTGATGTCGCTCGCCGATGACATCCGCCTCAGCCGCGGTCAGGTCAGCAGTGCTGCGGATGCGATGAAACAGTGCGCCGACCGGCTGAACAAGAAAGTCAGTGTGTTGATCTTCGCCGAGGGGACGCGCAGTACGTCGGGCGAGCTCGGCAAGTTCAAGAACGGCGCCTTCCGACTCGCCATCGAAACCGGTTGCCCGATCCTGCCAGTTGCCGTCCACGGTTGCCATACAGCGCTGCGTCCGAAAGACTGGCGGATGGGCTACAGCACCGCCGAGGTGAGGGTTCTCGAGCCGATCGAGGTCGACGGGCTGACCATCAAGGACATGTACGCGTTGCGCGACCGGACCCGGAACGTCATCGCCGCGGAGATCGAAGTTCTTCGGGCTGAGCTGGCCAGCTGAGCTAGCGTGCTGCTCTGTAAATCGAGAGGGGGCGGTTGACATGGCAATGCTCGATGTTCGAGATGTATCGGTACGTTTCGGCGGCATCGTCGCGCTGGACGGGCTGTCGTTCACGATCGACGAGGGCCAGATCTGTGGCCTGATCGGACCGAACGGCGCCGGCAAGACCACGATGTTCAACGTCATCAGCCGGATCTACGATGCGACCACCGGGCAGGTGGACTTCCGCGGCAAGGATCTGCTCGGCGTTCCGGCGCACGGCATCGCCAAGCTCGGCATCGCCCGGACGTTCCAGAATCTGGCCCTGTTCCCGACGATGACGTTGCTCGAGAACGTGATGGTCGGTGCGCACAGCCAAGGCCACGCGGGTTTTTGGCAGTCGACGTTCCGCGTCGGTACCTACAGCTTCGAGCGCAGCCTTCGCGACGAAGCCGGCGACCTTCTGCGGAGCCTGCATCTCGACCATCTCGCCTTTCGGCCGGCGGCCGGGCTGCCGTTCGGGACGCTGAAGCGCCTGGAGATCGCCAGGGCCCTGGCCGCGAAGCCGACGTTCCTGTTGATGGACGAGCCTGCGTCGGGCCTCACCCACGGCGAGGTCGACGAGCTGAGCGAGACGATCAAGCGGGTCCGTGACGAGTTCAAGCTGTCGGTCATGCTGGTGGAGCATCACATGGCGATGGTCATGGGCATCTCCGACAAGGTGGTCGCAATGGAGTTCGGGCGCAAGATCGCCGAAGGTCTGCCGACCGAGGTGCAGAGCAATGATCGGGTCATCGCCGCATATCTCGGGACGTCTGCATGAGCGTGCTGCTCGAAGTCG
>JAYTRT010000323.1:0-16772 GCA_043746045.1 Actinomycetota bacterium
TGTTCATCGGGGCTTCGAACGAGCTCGGCGCGTTCGAGAGCGGCATGGCCGCACAACAGTTCGGCATCGTTCCAGCCGTTGCCGGCGGAGGATTCGCGACGATCGGGGTCGTCGCCCTTTTCTGGATCCTGTTCCCCGTCCTGCGCAAGATCGACCGCTTCGAAGACCTCCGGCACTCGGCGAGCGGCTCTGATTCGGATGTCGTACCTGAACAGCCGATCGAGGCAGCTGCCGCCGAGACCGATGTGCTGGGCCGTCGATGAGCGCCGGAGAGCCATGTCGGTAGAGATCCGCGACGCCCTCACAACGCAGAGTTCACACGGACCGACTTGCAACGCGGTCCACCGTTGACTCCAATGGTGGCCGTGAAAGCGGCACGGAGGATCCAGGCGCGGTGGCTGACGGCTGCCGCCGTGCTGCCCGTGCTCCTGCTCGCCAGTTGTACAGCAGTTGCTCAGCCCGATGCCAAGTCGGCCACAGCCGACACGGTCAGCGGAGTCGGCGCGCTGCCGGTGTTGGCTGCGACCGACGGATCCGGAGCAGGTTCGAGTGCACACGGCTCCTCTTCCACGTCCACCACCGCGAACGCCGTCGATGCTCCGAAATCCACCGGTGTCGGCGGCACGTCCGGCACGAACGACGCCTCGACGACATCCGCGGCAAGCACCACGACGACGACGCTGCCGACGTTCCCGATCGGGCCGAAAGCAGCGGGCGACAGGCTGATCATGATCGGCGATTCCGTCACGGCATCGATCTCTCAGCGCTACGGGGGCCAGGCCTGCGCAGCGCTCGTCCCGCTCGGCTGGAAGGTGGAGGTCGACGCCGAGGTCAGCCGGTTCATCGACTTCGGCAAGCGGGTCCTCGACGCGCGGCTCAGCGCCGGGTGGGATGTCGCAGTCATCTTCCTCGGTACCAACTACGGCCTGAATCAGGGCGTTTACGAGTCGATGCTCAAGGACCTCGTCGTGCAGCTCGCACCTCGACCGACGATTCTGATCAACAGCACGCTCTACCGCCCGCAACAGCAACAGGTCAACGATGCGATCGCGTATGTGGCGGCTGCATTTCCGAACGTCGCCGTGATCGACTGGGCCAGCGTGAGCGCCGATCCGAGCCTGACCGGCGGCGACAACATCCACCTCACCGAAGCCGGCCGTCGGGCGTTGGCGTACCAACTCGCCGGCGCAATGGGGCCAGCACCCAGCGGCTTCGGAGCCTGTTTGCCGAGCGGCTACCAGGACAACTCCGCCGGCAGTCCGTACGGCCCTCCCGGAAACGCAACGGCGCCGAAGAAGAAGAAGCCGGCTGCCCCGCCGACCACCACCAGATCGACGACCGCGCCCGTCGTCACCATCGCACCGACCGGCACAACGGCGAGCACCGTCAAGCCGACCACGTCGACCACCCCCACCGAATCGACGTCGACGGCAACATCGCAGGTGATCGTCACGACACAGCCGGCCACGACTCAGGCACCGATCACGGTTGCGCCGACGACGGCCGCGCCGACAACCGCACCGGCCACCACGCACCCAGCGACGACGGCCACCCCGACGACCCCTGCGCCGAGTCCCTGACCGGCAGGTTCGTGACGGTACGAGTTACGGGGCGAGGACCTTCAGCGATGGCAGATTACGCAACACGGTGAAGGCGATCAGGGTGACGATCACCGCACCGCCCGTCCACGGTCGCAAACGGGTCAACCAGCGCATCGGCGCTCGCCCGGTCGCGGCACGGACCCACGCCGACCAGCCGACGATGATCGCCCCGAAGAACAATGGGAACAGCACGTTGTAGCCGAATGCGGCGCCGACGTGTCCACGCAGGAGCGCGTGAGCGGCGCGGGTCAGCCCGCAGGCCGGGCACCACAACCCGGTCATCTCGTGCAGAGGGCACGCCGGCAGGTGCACGCCCGGTCCGACGGGGTCGATGGCCGCCACGTACGCCGCCGCCCCGATCAGCAGGCAACCGCACGCGACCGGCCCGGCGAGCATCGTTCGCTGCGCTCGCGAGAGGTTGCCGATGGTCGCGATGCTCACGCTTGCGATGTTAATCCAGGGCGCCACGAGGCACGTTGCGGTTGCCCGGGGTTGCTGCCACCCTTGACGGATGCTTCAGGTCCAGGGCGTTTCAGTGGAGATCGGCGGTCGACTTGTCGTCGAAGACGCCTCCTTCACCATCATGCCCCGCGACAAGGTCGGTCTCGTCGGTCGTAACGGCGCCGGCAAGACCACGTTCTTCAAGGTGCTCGGCGGCGAGAACGAGCCGATCGCCGGCAAGATCCTGCGCAAAGGCGGCTTCGGCTACCTGCCGCAGGATCCGAAGATCTCCAGCATGGCCGATGGTCGCACGGCGATCACGCACGTCTTGTCCGGCCGCGGTATCGACGATGCACTGATGCGGATCGAGAAGTTGCGGATCGCAATGGAAGAAGAGACGAGCGACCGCAACGTCGCCCGCTTCAGCCGGGCCCAGGACGAGTTCGCGATGTCCGGTGGTTACGCAGCTGACAGCGAAGCCCGTTCCATCGCAGCCGGCCTCGGGCTGAACGCGGACCGGATGGATCTGCCGCTCTCGGTCCTGTCCGGTGGCGAGAAGCGCCGCGTCGAATTGTCACGGATCCTCTTCGCCGGCAGCGACGCACTGCTGCTCGACGAGCCCACCAACCACTTGGACATCGACGCCAAGATGTGGCTGCTCGACTACATGCGCAAGTACCGCGGGGCGATGCTCGTGATCAGCCACGACCTCGAACTGCTGGACGAGGCCATCACCCGGGTCCTTCACCTCGACCGTGCGGACGAGGACGGCGTCGGTCACCTCGTCGAGTACAAGGGCACATACACGCAGTACAAGACCTCGCGCGCAGCGGACGAAGAGCGGATGATGCGCAAGGCAACGCTGCAGACCAAGGAGATCCAACGGCTGCAGACCATCGTCGACCGCTTCGGTGCCAAGGCCACCAAGGCCGCGATGGCGCACAGCAAGGAAAAGCAGATCGCCCGGCTGGAGACCAACCGGGTGCACGTCGGCAACGGCGACAAGGTGATCAAGGTCCGCTTCCCCGAGCCACCATCGTCCGGTGCCACCGTCATCACCGCCAACCGTCTGTGCAAGGGCTACGGGTCGGGCAAGCCGGTGTTCGAGGACGTCACGTTCGACATCGGCAGGGGTGAGCGACTGCTCGTCCTCGGCTTGAACGGTGCAGGCAAGACGAGCCTGTTGCGGATCCTCGCCGGCGAGACGGAGCCGACCCTCGGTGACTTCCACTTCGGCCACAACGTCGCCGTTGGCTACTACGCGCAGGAGCACGACAACCTGCGTGTCGAGAAATCGTTGCTGGACAACATCCGCGCTGCCGTGCCACCGAACATCCAGCTGACGGAGACCCAACTGCGCGGCATGCTCGGCATGTTCGGCCTGATGGGTCAGAAGGTGTTCCAGGAGAGCGGAACCCTGAGCGGTGGCGAGAAGACGAAGCTGTCGTTGGCCAGCCTGATGGTCGGCCGGAACAACCTGCTGCTGCTGGACGAACCGACGAACAACCTCGATCCGCCGAGCCGGCAGGCAGTGGCCGACGCGCTCAGCGACTGGAAGGGCACCATCGTGTTCGTCAGCCACGACACCGAATTCGTCGAGCAGATCAAGCCGACCAAAGTGTTGCTGATGCCCGACGGTCAGGTCGACTTCTTCAGCAACGACTGGCTCGAACTCGTCAGCCTCGCCTGAAACTTTTGCGAGCGTTTTCGACCCCTATACCGCGCTTTTGACCGCAAACTTCTGCAAGCACTCGGGCTCACACGAACATCGACGTCGGCCGCGAGGTGACCACGGGGACGTCGGGGAGCGAGATGTTCCTGGCGATGGCGATTGCTGTCTCGACGAATGCTTCCGCTGCGCGCGATCGGTAGCGGTCCTTGTGCCAGACGATGCCGATGCTGCGCGAGATGGCCTGACGTTTCGCGATCGGCAGCACGGTGACGGCCGCGTCAGGGACGAACAGCTCGACCGCCAGCAGGGGGACCACGGCGATACCGAGCCCGGATGCGACGAGGCGCTGCTTGGTCAGGTTGTCGTCACTGCGGAAGATCACGTCCGGATGGCCGCCGAAGCGCTCGATCGCCTCGAACACCCGGAACTCGCAGGTGTCGTCGCTGTTCCCGGAGATGAAACGCTCGCCGTCGAGGCTGGCCAGATCGACCTCGTCGCCCGCGGCGAGTGGATGATCGGGGGGCAACATGACGACGAACGGGTCGGCGATCAATTCGGTGGCCGTCAGCGGGTCGGCGTGGGTGGGGACGTCGGTGAAGGCGAGGTCGAGCTGGCCGGCACGAACGAGGTCCTCGAGCAGGCGGCCGGCGGCGTTGCGCAGCTCGACCGTGATGCCCGGCCAGTTGTCGCGGAACAACGTCAACGTCGGCGGCAGCAGGCGGGCGCTGGCCGACTGGAACGTCCCGACGCGGAGAGCGCCAGCGTCGCCGGCGGCCAGTGCGTCGAGGTCGGCCTTGGCCGCGCCCAGCCGAGCCGTGATGTGCGTTGCGTGACGGAGCAGGACCTCGCCCGCGCTGGTGAGCGACACGGGGCGGGGTCCACCCGGACGTTCGACCAACTTGTGGCCGACGGCGCGTTCGAGCGTGGCGATCTGTTGCGACACAGCACTCTGCGCGTACCCCAACATCACTGCCGCCTGGGAGAACGAGCTGGTCAGAGCAATTGCTTCGAGTGCGGCGAGATGCCTCACCTCGACGCCGAGCGGTAGATCTTGATTTCCGATCGAGTCAGCCATGAATATGCATTTGCCTTATCAATAGAGTTCGCAGATACTGAAGACGATCTTAATCACAGGAGGTGATGACATGCTTGCAGTCTTGATCGGTCTCGGATCGTTCGTCGCGTTGGCCGTGGCCGGACGTCGATTCGGCGTCGACAGCCGGAGCTCGTTCGGCGACCGCTTCGGTCGCTGCCTCGATTGCTGATCGCTGAACGGCACTACGGTGCTGTCCCATGCGCATCGGAATCTTCAGTGGCTCGACCAACGACGGAACCATCGACCAATTGGTCGACGAGGCAAGGACCGCGGAGGCTCAGGGCTTCGCCGGCTTCTACGTGTCGCAGATCTTCGGTCACGACGCATTGACGGCACTTGCCGTGATCGGCCGCGAGGTTCCGCGGATCGAACTCGGCACCGGTGTCGTGCCGACCTACCCCCGACATCCGATGATGCTCGCCCAGCAGGCACTGACCGTCAACGCCGCCAGCGCCGGTCGGCTCGCCCTCGGAATCGGGCTGAGCCACAAGTTGGTCGTCGAAAGCATGTGGGGTATGTCGTACGACAAGCCCGTCCGGCATCTGCGCGAGTACCTGAGTGTGTTGATGCCGCTGCTCGACGGCAGCAACGTCGCTTTCGACGGCGAGGACTACCGGGTCCATGCGGGCGTGTCCCTGCCCGTTGCCCAGCGTCCCGGTGTCTTCGTCGCTGCGCTCGGCGAGCAGATGTTGCGTGTCACCGGTGCACTCGCTGACGGAACAGTCACCTGGTGCACGGGCCCCGAAACGCTGCGCACACACATCGTCCCGACATTGAACGCAGCGGCCGAGGCCGCCGGCCGGCCGAAGCCCCGCGTGATCTCGGCTCTTCCCGTCTGTGTGACCGCAGACAAGGCTGGCGCCGTCGCCCGGGCGGCGGAGTTGTTCCAGGTGTACGGATTCCTGCCGAGCTACCGCGCAATGCTCGACAAGGAGGGCGCGGCGGGCCCCGAGGACGTTGCCATCGTCGGCACCGAAGGAGAGGTCGCCGACAGGATCCGCGCGTTGGCCGACGTCGGCGTCACCGACTTCACGGCCTCCGAGTTCGGCGGAAATCCCGATGAGGTGGAACGCACGCGCGAACTGCTGAAGACACTGCTCTGATCATCGGGAATCAAGCGGCCGACTCGCTGCTGCTCGTCGGAGAAAAGCTTTAAACTCCATGTTCATGAGCCGCCGGGTTGCAACGTTGGCGGCGTGTCTCGTGTCCGGTTTGTTGATGACCGGTTGCGCATCGAGCGGGGTGGCGATCACCCAGGCGGTACGGCGCGGCCACGAAACCATCACGACCGGAGCCAGCACGACCGGAACCAGCACGACCGGAACCAGCACCGTGGCCGACGCAGGTGGCGACGATGGCCTGCCTGCGGTGGGACCCGCTGCGTGGACGACCTGTCACGACTATCCGGCTCCGTGGGACTGCGCGACGATCAGTGTGCCGCTCGACTACAGCGACAGCGCTGGCGCGCACCTGACCATCGCGATGATCCGACTCGCCGCTGCTCGCCCCTCGGCACGGATCGGCTCGCTGCTGATCAATCCCGGTGGTCCCGGCGGTTCTGGGATCGCGCTGGCCTACAGCGAGGCGCAGAGCTACCCGCAGCAGATGCTCGACAGCTTCGACATCATCGGTTTCGATCCGCGAGGGGTCGGCGACTCCAGTCCCGTGCGGTGCCCGGCCTCGTTCGAATCAGCGTCCGGCAACTACGACGCGTGCATCCCGGCCAACAGGACGGTGTTGCCGTTCCTCGGTACGCCGAACGTGGCGAGAGACATGGACATGATCCGCCGTTCCGTCGGCGACACCCAACTGAGTTTTCTCGGCTACAGCTACGGCACTGCCCTCGGTGCAGTCTTCGCTGACATGTTCCCGACGCGTGTGCGGGCAATGGTGCTCGACGGTGCCGTGAATCCCGATGCCGGCCGCTCGAACAACTCCGGCGGTGGCATCGACTTCTACGCCGAGCAGGATTTCGATGGCACGATCGCCGACTTCGAACAGCTCTGTGATGCGACGGCGAAATGTCCAGCCGGTCCGGATACCGCTGCACTCGTCGCCCGCGTCCGCAAGAAGATCGGCGGGCTTCCCGTCGACAAGTTCCCTGACGGCGGGCGACTGTCGAAGAACAGTCTCGACGACATTCTCACCGGGGCCATGTACAGCTCGTTCGATTGGCCGGCGTTGGCGTTTGCGCTGAAGGACGCGGACAACGGCGATGGATCGACGTTGGCTGCGTTCAGCAGCTATCTGGTCTACGGCTATCCGGCCGATTCGACGTCGGAGACCGAATTGGACTTCGCCAACATCGCCATTCGCTGTGCAGATTTCTCCGACCGCGGAAGTCGCTCGCAGGAATGCAAGAACTTCCCGGCCTCGGCGGAGGCGTTACCGGTCGTCACCAAGGTCACGACGTCGTCGCCGATTCTGGTTGTCGGAACCAAAGGTGATCCAGCGACACCCGCTCGCTACTCGCCGTTGATGGCCAGGGCGCTCGGCGATGCTGTCGCGATCGAGTGGGAGGGCGCTGGACACACGGCGACACTGACCAGCCAGTGCATCACCTCACTGGTGGCCGACTACCTCGTTTCGATCACGGTTCCGAAGAACGGAACGACGTGCCCGTTCGTGACGGGCAAGACCAGCTTGGCCGGCAGCGCCGACGTGGTTTTCAGTCCTCCGGACCGGGCCACCACCACCAGCAACGTCGTCGATGTCCTGGTCGCACTCGGGCAGACGAAGCAAGCGGCGGGATGTATCGCGCCGCAGTTGGTGCAGCGTGCTGATCGGCGGATGATCCTCGACGAGCTGCTCGGTATCGAAACCCCTCAGCTGATCGCCGTGCGCAAGCTGATCGAGCGAGGCTGCTCGGCGAACGGTTTGACGCCGGGAGGTTGACGACCCTCGCCCCGACGCTCGCCCGCCATCAACAGCCGACTCAGCTGATCGCGACGGGTGTGCCGACGTAGGGCCTGTCGACAAGGTCGAAGAAGTCGTTGCCCTTGTCGTCCACGACGATGAATGCCGGGAAGTCGCGGACTTCGATCTTCCAGACCGCTTCCATCCCGAGTTCGGGATATTCCAACACGTCGACCTTGGTGATGCAGTCTTGGGCGAGACGCGCCGCTGGGCCGCCGATCGACCCGAGGTAGAAACCGCCGTGGGTCTTGCAGGCGTTGGTCACCTGCTTGCTGCGATTGCCCTTGGCCAGCATGATCATCGAGCCGCCGTTGGCCTGGAATTCATCGACGTAGCTGTCCATCCGGCCGGCTGTGGTCGGGCCGAACGAACCGGATGCGTAGCCCTCGGGCGTCTTCGCCGGACCGGCGTAGTAGACACAGAAGTCCTTCATGTACTGCGGCATTCCGAGACCTGCGTCGAGCCGTTCCTTGAGCTTGGCATGGGCAATGTCGCGGGCGACCACCATTGGGCCGGTCAACATCACGCGGGTCTTGACCGGATACTTGCTCAGCTCGGCTCGGATCTCGTCCATCGGCCGGTTGAGATCGATGTGCACGACCGGGGTCGACTCGGACTCGAGATGGTCCTCGGTGACGTCGGGCAGGAAACGGGCCGGATCGGTCTCCAGCTGCTCCAGGAAGATGCCGTCCCTGGTGATCTTGCCGAGTGCCTGGCGGTCGGCGCTGCAACTGACCGCCATACCCACCGGGCAACTCGCGCCGTGGCGAGGGAGACGGATGATGCGTACGTCGTGGCAGAAATACTTGCCGCCGAATTGGGCACCGATGCCGGTCTCCTGCGACAGCTTCAGAACGGCCTGCTCGAGCTCGATGTCGCGGAAGCCGTTGCCGAGGGTGCTGCCCTCGGTCGGCAGGTTGTCGAGATACTTGGTGCTGGCCAGCTTGGCGGTCTCGACGGCGAACTCGGCCGACGTTCCGCCGATGACGACAGCGAGGTGATAGGGCGGGCAGGCGGCCGTACCGAGGGTCTTCATCTTCTCGAAGATCCACGGCAGAAGGGTCTTCGGATTCAGCAGTGCCTTGGTCTCCTGGAACAGATAGCTCTTGTTCGCGCTGCCACCGCCCTTGGCCATGAACAAGAACTTGTAGGCGTCGCCGTCGATCGCGTTGATCTTGATCTCCGCCGGGAGGTTGTTGCCGGTGTTGACCTCGTCGTACATGGTGAGCGGAGCCATCTGGCTGTAGCGCAGGTTGCTCGTCTGATACGTGTCGAAGATGCCACGCGCGATCGCGCGCTCGTCGCCGCCACCGGTGAAGACGTACTGACCCTTCTTGGCCTTGACGATTGCCGTGCCCGTGTCCTGGCACATCGGTAGGACGCCACCGGCAGCGATGTTGGCGTTCTTCAACAGGTCGAGCGCCACGAAACGGTCGTTGTCACTGGCCTCGGGGTCGTCGAGGATGTTCGCCAGCTGCTGGAGGTGCTTCGATCGCAACAGGTGCGCGATGTCGCGCATCGCCATCCGGGTCAACAGCGTGATTGCCTCCGGGGAGACCTTCAGGAACGTGCCTTCGGGCGTTTCGAAGGTCGTAACTCCCTCGGTACCGATCAGCCGGTACTCGGTGTCGTCGTGACCGAGTGGAAGGATCTCACTGAACTCGAACTCGGGCATCGATTCGGGGGTTGCCATATCCCGAAAACGCTACCTGCACTGCGTCAGCGGTCCTTCATCCGTTTCGGGGCAGCGGCGGCCGGATCGATCGGCCACTGGTGCTTCGGATATCGGCCGGCCATGTCCTTGCGGACCTCGGCCCATGAACCGGCCCAGAATCCGGGAAGGTCCGCGGTGATCTGGATCGGGCGATCAGCCGGCGACAACAGGTGCAGCAGCACAGGGAAACCCGCGGCGAGGGGGTGTTCTCGCGTCCCGAAAAGATCCTGGACGCGCACCGTTGCCGACGGCTGTTCGCCGCCGTAGTCGAGCGTCACCGACCGACCCGATGTCAGTTCGAGTTGCATCGGTGCGAGTTCGTCGAGGCGTGAGCCGAGCGGCCACGGCAGGCCCGCGCGCAGGACCATGCTCAGATCGAGCGAGGCGACCTCCGCCATGCTCGTCATGCCGTCGAGGTACGGGGCGAGCCAGACATCCAGTGTGCGCACGAGGTTCGCATCGGACCAGTCCGGCCACTCGTTCCGGGCGTCGGTGGACGACCGACGCAGGAACTCGACGCGTCGGCGCAGTTGGTCGGCCCGGTCCGACCATTTCAGCGGAGCGAGACGAGTGACTCTGATTCGTTCGATCAAGGCCTCGGTCGTCGCTCGGCCCGGACCGGGCCGACGCGTCCGCTCGTCCAACTTCATGTTGCCGAGACGCCGCTCGATCCGTTCGATGATGTCGCCGCGGTCCTTGTCCCAGACCAGCGTGTGCCGCGTCTCCACAGCGTCGCCCAGCGTGGCCGCCACCTCCTCCGCATCGATACCGGCTGCCAGCCGGAGGCGCGTGTTCTTGCGGTCGCCGTCGACGTCGGCGGCCACCACGAACGCCTCGTTGGCCAGCGGATCGTCCTTGGCCACCCAGGCGCCGGTGCCGGTGCGCAACTGGAACTGGCCGGGTTGCGATCGGCGAACCGCCAGCCGATCGGGGTAGGCGAGGATGAGGACAGCTCCGGCGCGATCGGGATCGATCGAGTCGAGATCGAGCGAGGTGCCGATTCGGTTGGCGATGTCTCGGGCACGCTGGATTAGGCGATGGACGGCACCGCGGTCGGCGCGCTCGTGGCGTTCGGTGCCCATCACGACGCGCAGCCGCAGCGACAGGTCGGCAGGGAGATCGTCGGCGCGGCCGCGCAGGATGTCGCGGTCGTCCAGGAGTGCGGCGATGACGCACGCCAGCGACTGTTGGCCCAGCGCTTCGGCATCGATCACCATCCGCGCCAGACGCGGATGGGCCGGCACCCCGAGCATTGCTCGGCCGACGGCAGTGATTGCATCGTGTTCATCGAAGGCGCCGAGCATCCGCAACAGCTCGGCCCCTTGGGCCAGCGTGCGCGGCGGGGGCGGATCGGGGAAGTCGAGCTCGCTTGCGGGCGTACCCCATGCAGCCAGTTCGAGCACCAGACCGGCGAGATCGACCTGGGTGATCTCGGCTTCGAGGTGAGCGCGGCGAGTCGCGTGCTCGAGTTTGCTCCACATCCGGTATGCCACTCCAGCCTCGGTTCGACCAGAGCGGCCGGCCCGCTGGTCGGCCGATGCGCGACTCGTCGCAACCGTCGTCAACCGGGTCATTCCGGTACGGGTGTCGTAGCGCGGCACGCGTGCCTGACCCGCGTCGACCACGATCCGAACGCCGGCCACGGTGAGCGAGGTCTCGGCGATGTCGGTGCTCAACACGACACGCCGACGGCCGAGCGGTGACGGGGCGAGTGCCCGGTCCTGATCGGTCAACGACAACGCGCCGGCCAACGGATGGAGGTCGACGTTGCCGGGTACGAGCGGATCCAGCGCTTGCATCACTCTCGTGATCTCACCGATTCCCGGAAGGAAGACGAGGATGTCGCCGATGTCGTTGCGCAACGCAAGCAGCACTGTTTCGACGACGGCCTGATCGAGGCGCTGGCCCTTCCCGAGCGGCGACCAGCGAACATCGATCGGATACGTGCGTCCTTCGCTGATGATGATCGGACACGGCCCCGCGGTGTCGTGGAGCGGCCGACCGAGCAGTGCCGCCAGCGTCTCGGCCTGTGGTGTGGCCGACATCGCCAGGATTCGTAGATCGGGGCGAAGTGTGCGTCGGGCGTCGAGCGCGAGAGCCAGGCCGACGTCGGTCGGCAGGTTGCGTTCGTGAACTTCGTCGAAGATCACCAGCCCGGTGCCCGGCAGTTCGGGATCATTCTGCAATCGCCGCGTCAGCACGCCTTCGGTGACGACTTCGATCCGCGTGTTCCGACCGATCCGGCGTTCGTCTCGCGTCTGATAGCCGACCGTGTCGCCGACGTCTTCGCCCAACAGCTGCGCCATCCGGTGCCCGGCTGCGCGTGCCGCCAGTCGTCGCGGTTCGAGCATCACGATCTTCGATCCGTGCAGCCACGGTTGATCCATCAGCCGCAGTGGAACCAGTGTTGTCTTCCCGGCGCCCGGCGGCGCGACGAGCACTGCGGCGCCCGCATCGCGCAGCGCGCTGATGACACCGGCGGTGACCGAATCGACGGGGAGGTCCGTCGAGAAGTCCTTGGGCAGCGACATTCGCGAGGGCCCGCCGGCCGAACTAGTTGGCGAGTGCTGCGGTGCCGGCGAACGGCACGGGATCGCCGGCGGCAGGGATCGACTGAGTGGACCACGCCGTTGCCTTGGCGATCGTGTCGGCCACTTTGCGCCACTCGGCACCGTTCCAGCCCTCGGCGACGGCAGCGACACGACCGTCCATCGAGACGAAGACGAACGCGGGGAGTTTGGCCAACCCGAGCGACCTGACGAACGTGCGCTCTGGGTCCGTGTAGACGAGGAACTCGGCCGCAAGCGGGCCGAGGAACGACTTCGCTTCGTCGCGACTGCAGGTGACCACGAAGTTGACGCGTACGTCGGCGCCGCGAAAACCGGCGAGGATCCGCGCCGCGGTCTTGAGGATCCACGAGCTCTCGTTCGTGTACGGATCCAACACGACGCAGGCAAGGTTGAAGGTGGTCAACCATTCCTCCAACGGGCGGCTTTCCCCGTCGAGGGCGGTGAGGACGACGTCTGGCGACGGATTGCTGGCCACGGCAGCCACGGTAGCGCGCGGTGCCGACGGCGGCACAGCTCATGACCTTTCGCTCATGGCCGTCGGGCAGCTGCCGATGAACGATCGGGTGACGTTCCATGCGCGCCCCGAGATCGGGCAGGTTCGGATGGCTGTGAGTGGTGTGAACTCGATTCGTCGACGTCGGATCGTGGCTGCGGTTGTCGTTGCTCTCGTCGGTGGGCTCGCCGCGGCGACGATGTCGAGTGCCGTCTCGACGCCGACGGGCTCTGCCCGCGCGTACGCATCGCTCGTTCCCGCGCGGCTGTTCGATTCTCGCCCCGACGGCGTCACGGCCGACGGTGCCTTCGCTGCCGGGGGCGTGCTGGCGGGGGATTCGACAACCGAGTTGGCAGTCGCCGGCCGGGGCGGAGTGGCCAACGACGCGGTCGCCGCAGTCCTCAACGTGACTGCGACCGAGGCCGTCGGTGCGGGTTTCGTGACGGTGTTCCCGTGCGGCACTGTCCGCCCGCTGGCGTCCACGCTCAACCTGATCGCCGGTTCGACGGTGGCCAACTCTGTCGTGGCGAAGATCGGAGCCGGCGGGAAGATCTGCGTGTACACGTCTGACGACACGCAACTGGTTGTCGATGTGAACGGCTACTTCCCGCACGCGGCAAGGTTCACCTCGCTGCTGCCGGCTCGCATTCTCGATTCGCGGCCTGATGGTTCGACGGTCGACGGATCGGCCGCTGGGTCCGGACCACGGGCCAGCGGCTCGACGTCGGAGGTCGTCGTCGCCAGTCGGGGCGCAGTTGCCGCGAACGCGTCGGCGGTCGTGCTCAACGTGACCGTGGTCGACGCTGCCGGCCCCGGCTACCTCACGGTCTTCCCGTGCGGCAGTCCGCAGCCGATGGCCTCGAACCTGAACTTCGTGGCCGGAGCAGCGATCGCCAATGCCGTTGTCTCCAAGATCGGGGTCGGCGGGAAGGTGTGCGTGTTCGTGTCGAACGCGACGCAACTCGTGGTGGACGTGAACGGGTTCTTCCCACCGACGGCCTCGTACACGTCGTTGCAGCCGGCTCGGCTCGCAGACTCGCGTCCGGACGGTGCGACCGTCGATGCCCAGTCGATGGGGATGGGGATCAGATCCGGCGGCTCGACGACGGCGGTCCAGGTGGCTGGTCGCGGCGGCGTGTCGGGCGACGCCTCGGCAGCCGTTCTGAACGTGACCGTGACGGATGCCGGGGGACCGGGATTCGTCACGGTCTATCCCTGCGGCGCCGAGCGTCCGCTGGCGTCCAACCTCAACTTCGTCGCCAAGACCGGGGTTGCCAACGCTGTGATCGCCAAGATCGGCGCTGCGGGCCAGGTGTGCGTCTACGTCTCGGCCGGGACGCATCTGATCGTCGACGTCAACGGGTTCTTCGAGTCGAACTTCGGCGTCACCGGCGGCCCTGATGCTTCGGCCGATATTCCGACGATGGACCTGCCCAAAGCCTGATGGTCATGATGTGAGGGGCGCGAACGTGGCACGCGCACGCTGACGGGCGAGAGCTGGCGGGCGAGAGCTGGCGGGCGAGAGCCGACTGGCAGATCGAGCCGTTAGGTTGCCAGATGTGCATCCGATCGAACGCCTGCGGTACGTGGCACGGTCATCCGGTGGCGACCAGCGCATGCTCGTGCGCGAGACAGCAACCGCGATCGCCGGCCTGAACCTCGACCCGGCTGGACTCGTCGTTGCGTGTCGACGCATCGTCGAGCGTCACGGCACGTCAGGCCCCCTGTGGTGGTTGTGCGCCAACCTCGTCACATCGCCCGAACCGTTTCGCGAGGCCTGGGGACTGGCCGACCACATCGAGGAAGATCCGACGGCCGATCAATTGGTCGACCTGTTGCCGGAGGGAGCGACCGTGTGCGTTGTCGGCTGGCCGGACTTCGCCGGGGAGGCGTTGATCCGTCGCGGTGATCTCAACGCCCTCGTCATCGATTCCAACGACCTCGGCAACTCGCTCGTTCGTCGTCTGCAGCGCGTCGATGTCGAGGCCGAGGAGATCTCGCCGGTCGGTACCGCTGCTGCCGTTCTGGAGAGCGATCTTGTCATCGTCGAGGCACTCGCAGCTGGTCCGGATGGAGCGCTCTGCTCGATTGGTTCCCATGCCGCTGCCGCCGTGGCGTATTGCGCCGAAATACCTGTGTGGATCGTTGCCGGCCGCGGGCGACGGATGCCGGAACCGATGTGGAAGGCAATGCTGCAGCGGCTCGATGACGCGGCGGACGGTTGGGACCACGATGTCGAGCGGGTGCCATTGGCGATGGCCACGGCGATCGTGGGTCACGAGGGGCTCACCGATCCGGTTGCGGCATCGCTGGCCGCCGAGTGCCCGATGGCGTTCGAGTTGCTCCGCACCAGCGCGATGTGAATGTCACCGGCGAGGCCGCTCGGCTCGCGTCAGGTCGGCTCGCGTCGGCTCGCGTCAGCCGCCAGGGATGAACCGACGGCGGGGGGTGTCCGGGTCCCTGGCCGTGAGCTCGGCGATGATCCGCTCGGCGACAGCGCGGTCGCGCTGGACCACGTAGATCCGCGCGGTCGGAATCCCGATCATCGTGTACTTCGGCGATGACATCTCGGCGAACGTGGCGACGATGCCTTTCTGCTCCAGCCCTTTGACGATCAAGGGCGTCTGCCAGAACGGCAGGGTGGCGACGTGCACGACGGTGGTCGGATCGATCGGCCTCGCGTCGCGCGTGCTGTCCATTCCGAACAGTCGCTGCAGCCAGTTCATCGTCGGACAATACCCGCTTCTCGCTGTCTCGTACCCCGGTCTCCACGGCCCTGCATTTGTGCCAGAGTTTGCGGATGTCCGATATCGATGTCGTCGCCGTCCTGACCGCCAAAGAGGGTTCTGAGGAGATCGTCGGCGCAGCCCTCCACGAACTCGTCGCACCCACCCGCGCCGAACTGGGTTGCGTCAGCTACGAGTTGTTCAGCTCGGCCGCGTCTCCGCAGACCTTCATCACCGTCGAGCGCTGGAAGAGCCAGGCCGACCTCGACGGCCACATGCAGACCCCACACATCCAGACGGCACTCGCCACCGCCGGCGAACATCTCGCCGATTTCGGCATCCATCCGCTGGTTCCCGACGCCCGCTGACCGGAGTCGTCAGCGGTGTCCACTGCGAGATGGCGTGAACCCGGCGGCGTCGGCGAGCTGGTGTGAGGTGGCACGGATCTCGGCGTCGGAGCCATCGAGCAGACCGACCGTCAGACGGAGCGAGTCGTCATCGGGACGGACCATGAACGGCTCACCCGGTGCTGCGCCGATGCCCTGCGCGGCAAGTGTGATCAGGGCCGAGCGCTCATCCGCGACTCGCATCCACAGGTTGATCCCATCGCCGGGGGTGGTCGGCACGGCGTGTTCGGCCAGGACCTCGGTGACGAGGTGTCGACGACGCGCGTATTCGTCTCGGGCCCGACCCAGTGTCACCGCCGTCGACGGGTCGTTCAGCAGCCCGACCAGAACTGCCTGAAGGATGCGGCTGCTCCAGCCGGGCCCGAGCAAGCGACGATTGGCAACAGCGCTGACCACATCGGCCGCGCCACCGATCGCGGCAAGTCGGAGGTCTGGTCCGTGGCTCTTCGAGAAACTGCGGATGTGCACGGTCCGCGATGGCATCGAGGTTCCGAAGCTCATCAAGGTCCCTGCGGCGATGTCGCCACTGTGGTCGTCCTCGACGATGATCGCTTCGGACGTGGCGAGCAGGGCAGCCAGCGCTTTGCGGCGACGAGTCGTCATCGTCGCTCCCGTCGGATTGTGCGCTCGCGGCTGCAGGAACACCGCTGATGGTTGCCGTGTCAGCGCCTCCCGGAGTCCATCGACCGACATCCCTTCCTGGTCGACGTCGACGCCGATCACTTCTGCTCCGAGCTGTTCGAGGAGATCGAGCAACGGCGGAAATGTGGGGTGTTCGACGACGACGCGGTCGCCGAGACGGACCACGATCTGGGCGACTCGGTCGAGGGCATCCATCGCCCCATCGACCACCGTCAGGTCCTCCGCTGGAAACGGCCAACGGGCGCGCAACAACTCGTCGAGTTCGGGTAGAACGGGCTGGTCGAGGTAGCTACTCGTCAGCGACTGCCGACTGACTTTGGCCACCACCTTGCCGAGGTCCGGGAGGAGCGCTGGATCGGGCGTGCCGCTGGACAGGTCGAGTGCGAAGCGGCCAGGTCCCGCCGTCACTCGCCGGTATCGGCGCGGACCCCCGGGACCGACGGGCTGACGCACGAACGTTCCGAGCCGCCCGCGCGCCTCGATCGCTCCGACTG
>JAYTRT010000324.1:0-1741 GCA_043746045.1 Actinomycetota bacterium
GATCCTCGCAAGGCGTGCTCACGCAGAGGCTGTTGACGACGTTGCCTCGGACAACGGCCGCGACATCGAGACGATCGCTGTCCGCGGCTGGCGTCGGTCTCGGTTGGACCGCTATTCCGCCGGCGGATCGGCCCAGTAAATCGTCACAAATAGTAAGATGGAGAATTTGGGTGGAGAGAATTTTCTTGATTCTCAAGAAAAACTGTGTAGACTCCCCAAAGTCTCAAAGGGTGTGTTGACGACTCGGTGTGATATTTGTTCGCACATCAGACAGATTGAGCGGGCAGCGCGTCGCCCCATCAATAAGGTGCGAATTCCACCAGTTGACGTACTGCATTGCCCTGACGATGGGATATCGACACCGGAATCGTCGATTTTGAATCAAGCGTGCAGCCCGGGATGAGCCGGGTTGCACGCATTCGATCTGTCAGCACCTGCGGTGGGCGATCCCTGCGTTGGACATCGTGTGCATGTCTCGAGCGCGAGCGGTCCCCGGCTCTTCCTCTCCTGGGAGCAAGATTGATGACCTCCTTCGACCAGACGCCTCGCGTTGGACAGGGCTCGCCTCGCTCCCCGAAGAAGCTTCGCCTAACCGCACGGGTGCGGAAGTCGCAGAAGGCGTTCGGGCTCTCGCTGATCGAGGCCCTGGAAGACCGGCGGCTGATGACGATCTACAACCCCGTCGCCGTGCCGCTGCTCACCGCCGTAGAGACCACCACGGTCACGAACTTCGTCGTGGCGACGTTCGCTTCGAGTGATCCGATCGGCACCCTCTCGGCCCAGGTCTCCTTTGCGCCCGGCACGACGACCGCGAGCCCGACGACTGGGACGATCAAGGCTGCCGGCAGTGTATTGGTCCCCGGCATCGGCGTGACTCCCCAATATACGGTGACCGCGACCGCCACCTTCGGTCAGTCCACAGGTTCGATCCAACCGCAGTTCTCGGTCGCTATCACCGATACGACCGATGTCCCGACAACCACGGCGGTTGCGATCGGCACGATGCGGATCACGGAAGCGCCGCTGGCGGCCGGAGCGGTTTTTGCGGGCGCAACGATTCCCGAAAATACGTCGTTTCCCTCGACGACTCAACTTTTCCAGTTCACCGATGGCAACGCTTCCGCGACGATCGGCGACTTCATGTCGACGATCGACTGGGGCGATGGCTCACCGATCGTCTCCGGGATCATCGTCCAACTCGCCGCCGGTTCGTTCGCCGTGGCGGGCGGTCACACCTACACCGAGGAGGCTGCCGCCACCAACATCAAGATTTCGGTGCAGGACACCAGTGGCACGACGATCCAGGCAAGCTCGGGTGCGATCGTGGTGACCGACGCTCCCCTCGGCACGCCCAATGCCGTCCCCGTGAACGGCGTGGAGGGGCAGCAGTTGAGCGGCGTGCCGGTGGCGACGTTTGTGGACGCCAACACCTTCGCGAAAGCGAGCGACTTCACCGCCACCATCAACTGGGGTGATCTGTCGCCGCTCGACACCGGCGTCGTCACCCTCGCGGGCGGCGCGGCGGGCGGCGCGACCTTCGTCGTGACGGGCAGCCACAAGTACGCGACGGTGAACGCCGCGTTCCCGATCTCGGTCGTCGTGACCGACAAAGGCGGATCCCCGTCTCTGAGCATCAGCTCGACCGCCGACATCACGCAGACGCCGATCGTGGTGAACGCTCTGCCGCTAGCGGTCAACGCCGCCACGCCGACCGTTGCGGGCGCGGTCATCGGGACATTTA
>JAYTRT010000325.1:0-1739 GCA_043746045.1 Actinomycetota bacterium
GTCGAGTCCAGTCCACTGACACGCAGCAGCTATCACGCACGGCAGTCGGCCGACAGCGTCAGCATCCGTACCGGTTGAACGTCGCTCTCACGGAAACAACGCGATGGCGCTCCGCGCAGCCGGCCCGGGCGGCAGAATGGGTCGATGAACACCGCTGGTGCCGCCGCTCCCCTCGCCACTGCCGTCTACGTCGACCGGATGGCGCGGGCCAGGGCTCAGATGGAAGCCAAGGGGATCGACCTGCTCCTGCTCTCGCTCGGGCTCGACCTGCCGTACATCACCGGCTACAACGCGATGCCGCTCGAGCGATTGACGATGTTGGTCGTACCCCGCGACGGTGAGGCCCGACTGGTGGTCCCCCGGATGGAAGCTGCCCGGGTCACACCGCAGCCAGGGGTGTTCGAAATCCATCCGTGGGGCGAATCCGAGAACCCGGTCGAGATCGTCGCCGCGCTGGCCAAGCAGGCCGGGCGGGCCGACACCGTGGCCGTCGGTGACCAGATGTGGGCACGCTTCCTGGTCGAACTGCTGCCGCTGTTACCGGCCGCGCAGTACAGCAGGGCCGACGTCGTCACGTCGATGCGGATGACGAAGGATGCTGCCGAGATCGCCGCGTTGAGGGCGGCTGGTGCTGCCGTCGACCGGATCGCGGCCCAGTTGCAGGCCGGCGAGATTCCACTGGTCGGACGCACCGAGGCCGAGGTCTCGGCCGATCTGTCGGAACGAATCGTCGCCGAGGGCCACCAGGTGACGAACTTCGCGATCGTCGCAGCCGGCGCGAACGCGGCGTCACCGCACCATTCCGCCGGCGAGCGGGTGATCGCTCAGGACGAGATCCTGCTGTGCGACTTCGGCGGCACGATGAACGGCTACTGCAGCGACATCACCCGTTGCGTGTACCTCGGTACGCCGCCACCGGAGATCGCCGACGCCTACGCCATCCTGCACGAAGCGCAGCGTGCTGCGGCCGTTGCGGGAATCGTCGGCACCCCGTGCGAGGACGTCGACCGCATCGCCCGACGGATCATCACCGACGCCGGTTTCGGCGAGTACTTCTTCCACCGCACCGGCCACGGCATCGGTCTCGACGCGCACGAGGACCCGTACATCGTCGAGGGAAACTCGTTGCCGCTCGCCGCCGGCCACGCCTACAGCGTCGAGCCCGGGATCTACGTGGAAGGCAAGTGGGGAATGCGCCTCGAGGACATCATCGTGGCCACCGACGACGGCCCCGTTCCGATGAACCTCGCCAACCACGAACTGGTCTCGCTCGACGTGTGAAAGCACTCGGCCGGCGAGGCCCGGACGCGTCACTGCGCGATCCGCCACACAGGATGTGGCTCATCGCGCGGTGTTCGGAACAGTGGAGTGAACGATGTTCGATCACCCACACATGATGTGGCTGATCGCGCAGTGTTCCGCCCGGGTTCAGACGTGTTCAGGCGTGTTCAGACGTCCGGGTTCAGACGTGTTCAGACGTGTTCAGACGTCCGTGTTCAGACGTGTTAGACGCCCGACTTCTCCAGGATGTGGATGCCACAGGCCGAACCGAGGCCGATGACGTGGGCCAGACCGACCTTGGCGCCTTCGATCTGACGGTCGCCGGCCTCGCCGCGGAGGTGATGACAGACTTCCCAGATATTGGCGATGCCGGTCGCCGCAATCGGGTGACCTTTGCTCTCGAGACCGCCGCTGACATTGACCGGGGTCTTGCCGTCGCGCCAGGTGGCGCCGCTGTC
>JAYTRT010000326.1:0-1736 GCA_043746045.1 Actinomycetota bacterium
CGCGGAAACCTGCCGGCTGCGATGCAGGGCATGGTCGTCGTACCGATCTTCGCCGGTTTCGATCAGCGACGCGAAACGGGACGGCTGTGGGCGTACGACGCCACCGGCGGCCGGTACGAGGAACAGGAATTCGTCGCCACGGGATCCGGAAGCCTGCACGCTGGCACCGTTGTCAAGCTCGGCCACAATCAACACCTGAACAGGGACGAAGCAATCACGCTGGCCTGCCGCGCGCTGTGGGAAGCCGCGGACGCCGATTCGGCAACGGGGGGCCCGGATGCCCTGCGGGGCATCTATCCGGTCATCGCGACGATCACCGCCGACGGCTGGAGCCGCATCGACGACGACGACTTGGCCGCGCGCTATGTGGCGATCGCCGCCGAGATGAGGTCACGCACATGAGCATGCCGTTCTACGTCGCGCCCGAACAGGTGATGAAGGACCGCGCCGACTATGCCCGGAAGGGGATCGCCCGCGGGCGCGCCGCTGTTGCGATGCGCTACGCGGACGGCATCGCCTTGGTCGCAGAGAACCCGTCGAACACGTTGCACAAGGTCAGCGAGATCTACGACCGGATCGCGTTCGCCGGTATCGGCAAATACAACGAGTACGACCAACTACGCGTCGCCGGCGTGCGCGCCGCCGATCTCAAGGGCTTTCAATACAGCCGCGACGATGTCGACGCACGCAGCCTGGCCAACAGTTATGCGCAGATGCTCGGTCAGATCTTCACCCACGAGATGAAGCCGATGGAGGTCGAAATCCTCGTTGCCGAGGTTTCCCACGATCAGGGCGGCGATCAGTTGTTCCACATCCTGTACGACGGAACCGTGTTCGACGAGCGCCGGTTCAGCGTTCTCGGCGGCGACTCCGACGCAATGACGGCCAAGCTGAGCGAGTCGTGGTCCGAAGGGATGGATCTCGGCGGTGTCCTGAAAGCTGCGGTGGCGGCGCTGGCGGGCGCCGAGCGCACCCTGTCGGCCGACGATCTGGAGATCGCCGTGCTGTCCCGTTCCAACGGCCGACGCTGTTTCAAGCGGCTCTCCGACGACGAAGTGGCCGCACTCCTCGCGACGTCCTGACGATCGGGTCACGATGACAGCCTCGATCGACATCAACAGCGATCTGGGCGAGGGGCTCGGGCTGTGGACCATGAGCGATGACGATGTCCTCCTGGAGACGGTCTCGAGCGCCAACGTCGCGTGCGGGTTCCACGCCGGCGATCCGTCGATCATGCGGCGGGTGTGTCTCGCTGCCGCGGAACGACGCGTTTCCATCGGCGCTCACGTCTCGTACCCGGACCTCGTTGGTTTCGGTCGCCGATTCATCGACATCGATCCGGGCGAACTACGCGACGCTGTGACGTATCAGATCGGTGCCCTCGCGGCTTTTGCGGCAGCAGCGGGCACATACGTCGCGTATGTCAAACCGCACGGAGCGTTGTACAACGCGATTTTCGATCACCCGGCTCAAGCGAAGGCCGTCGTCGACGGCGTCGCCTGCATCGGTGAACTTCCGATCCTGGGCCTCCCCGGCTCGCTGGTCCTGCAGATGGCCTCGGACGGCGGACTCCGAGCAGTGACCGAAGCCTTCGTCGATCGTGCGTACCAGCCTGACGGCACGCTGGTCGCCCGGTCACGACCTGGCGCGGTGCTGGACGACGTCGAGTCGATCGTGCAGCGGACGGTGCGTCTCGTCACCGCCGGGGAGATCGAAGCACTCGATGGCACGGTCAT
>JAYTRT010000327.1:0-5656 GCA_043746045.1 Actinomycetota bacterium
GGGGGGAGTTCGCTCGAGCAATGGTTCACGGTCGCCTCGGCGACAGATCACGGGCTCAGCGAGTGTTTCTCGCAATCGAGGTGAGGCCGCCCACAGAGCTCGGCATCCCCACTGGTGTGCATGTGGCCCCGCTCGCGACGGTGCGGTCTCCGCCTCGGACGGCTCTCGAGCTCCGAGATACCCTGCATCCCACCCAATCGTGAGGAGATGTCGTGAGCGATATCACGTCAGCGGAGGTCCGGGCCGGCCTCGACCATCCGGTGATCGACGCCGATGGCCACTTTGTCGAGATGGCGCCGATCCTGCACGACGAGATCATCGAGACACTCGTCGAACTCGGCGGCGTCGGATTGCGAGATCGCTATCTGGCCAGCAGTGTGCGCCCCACGGATACATCCGTCATCCTGGGCAGTCGGACGCTCACCGGGGCGCGTGACACCTGGTCGTCGATGCCGTCGTGGTGGGGTTGGCCGACGGAGAACGTTCGTGACCGCGCGACCGCCCACTTGCCAGGTCTGTTGTACGAACGCCTCGACGAGATCGGCATCGACTTCGCGATCCTGTACCCGTCGATGTCGCTCTCCTTCCTCGAAGTCGACGACGACGAACTGGCGGCGGCGCTCTGCCGGGCCGTCAACCGCCACCATGCCAGCGTCTTCTCGAAGTACTCGGATCGGATGACGGTCGGAGCGCTGATCCCGATGAACTCACCGGCCTCGGCTGTCTCGGAGCTTCGCTACGCCGTCGAGGAGCTCGGCATGAAAGCCGGCGTGATCGCGGCGTACGCGAAGCGCCCCATCCCGAAGCTCCAGCGGGAACACGGATCGCTGTCGCCCGCCGTGTATCGCCTCGACCACTTCGGACTCGACAGTGAGTTCGACTACGACCCGTTCTGGCAAGCGTGTGTCGATTTGGGGTTCTCGCCCGCCGTGCACTCCTCGGTGCAGTACCACGATCTTTCTCGCTCGACCTCGAGCTACGTGTTCAACCACGTGAACGGGATCGCCAAGTGCCACGAGGCGCTTGCCAAGTCGCTGTTCCTCGGTGGGGTGACGCATCGATTTCCTGCTTTGCGCATCGGTTTCCTCGAAGGAGGCGTCGCGTGGGCGAGCATGCTCTACACGTCGCTCATCGGCCATTGGGAGAAGCGGAACCGCCGCGACATCATGCGGCTGGACCCCGATCGCCTCGACGTCGCCGCACTGATGCGTTACGCGGCATCGCACGGTGACGACACGGTCCGGGCCAACGCCGGGCGGCTCCAGAACTGGTTCTCGGCGCCTGCCGGCCGACCGGCCGAACTCGACGAGTTCGCCGCCGCGATGCTCGAACGTCCCGAGGACATTCGAGACACGTTCGTGACCAACTTCTTCATGGGCTGCGAGGCCGACGATCCCTTGGTCGCTTGGGCCTTCAATGCCTCGTCCAGCCCGATGGGCGCCCGGCTGGGCGCGCTGTTCGGCAGCGACGTGTCGCACTGGGATGTCCGTGACATGACCGAGCCCGTCGCCGAAGCGTGGGAGCTCGTGGAGCACGGACACATCACCCGTGACGACTTCAAGGAGTTCACCTTCACGAACGCCGTTCGGCTCCATGCCGGGCCCAACCCCGACTTCTTCCGAGGCACCGTCGTGGAGGCCGCCGTCGACGCGGAACTCGCCTCCATGGCGAACTCTTGAGCGGGCTACCGGAGCGGCCTGCGGCACCGCCGCTGCGAAGCGTGCTCTTCGCGGCCGGTTCCGACCTCGACGATCTCGTCACGGCCTACGACTCGGGCGCCGATGCGCTGATCGTCGATCTCGAAGAGCCGCAGACCCCGATGACCGAGCAGGTCCGGATGCGTGCCCGCGCCATCGTGGCCGAGTTCCTCGACGGCTGCCCCCCAGCTGGGACCGACACGAAACGACCGCTGCTGTTCTGTCGCGTGCAGCCCACCCGTACCGGTGGGCTCTGGAAGGATCTGCAGGCCTGTCTCCGACCAGCGCTCACTGGCGTGGCGATCCCGAAGTCGTACGGGCGCGACGACATCGTGGCCGCCGACGCCGTCGTCACCAACGCCGAGGCCGAGACGGGCAGGACCCTCGGATCGACGTGGTTCTACCCGATCTTCGAAACTGCCGAAGCGATCCGAGACGCGCACGCGATCGCCATGGCGTCGGCCCGCATCGCATACATGGGTGGGGCTGTGTCGCGCTTCGGCGACATCCACCAAGCGCTCGGATACCGCTGGACGGCCGGCGGGCAGGAGACGCATTGGCTCCGTTCCAAATTGCTCGTCGACGCCCGGGCCGCCGGGATTCGGTATCCGATCAGTGGCATGTGGGGCGGAGCCAACGACGACCTCGATGGTCTGCGAGCCTTCGCCAACGATCTGCGCGACCTCGGCTACTACGGAATGATGCTCGGTAATCCGGCCCACATCCCCGTCGTGCACGAGATTTTCACCCCCGCGGCGTCGGACATCGCCTACTGGCAGGAGCTGGTGCGGTTGGGTGACGAGGCCGACCGGACCGGCGAGGGGCCTGTGCTCTACGGAGATCCGAACCAGGGCGAAGGTCACGTCGTCCACGGCGCGCACATCGAGTCGGCGCGGTTGAACCTCGAATGGGTCCACGGACTCCGGCTCTCGCGACCGAGCTTCGAGACCTCGAGAGGATGAAGCGGCGATTTCGGTGGCACCCGGAGCGAGAGCCGGGTGCCACCGAATCATCACGGCTCAGATCGAGCGACGGCTACGGCTACCGACTGCGCGGTAGACGAGCAGCGCCAGGATCGCTCCGAGAATGGACCCGATGATGCCCGAGGCCTGGAAGGCGCCATGGCTCGCGTCATGGTGCGTCAGGACGTAGCCGAGGAACCCGCCGATGAACGAGCCGACGATGCCCAGCACGATCGTCGCGCCGACGGACATCGAGTCCTTGCCCGGTACGACGGCCCGGGCGATGAAACCGGCGACGAGTCCGATGAACAGTAGATAGAGGATGAATCCGAACATGAGTTTCTCCCTTGCTGGATCGACTGACTGCCGATCGGCCCTTCACTCAAGCACCCTCAGGGGGTGTGTACTACACCCCTAGGTGTGTTTATGATGTCTGTATGGCCGACCGCCGCTCCTCCACCACACCGATCAGAGTCGCGCTGATCGACGACTACGACGTCGTGCTGATCGGGCTGGCCCACATGTTCGACGGCTACACCGATCAGATCGTGATCGCCGAGATCGATGCCAACGCATCCCTGCACGACGAGGTCGACATCGCCCTGTACGACACGTTCGCGCAGGCCGAGGCGGACTGTGCCGAGATCGATGTCCTGATCCGAAACCCGCGTGCCCGACGCGCCGTTGTCTACACCTGGAACTTCCATCCCGACCTGGTTGCAACGGCCCTGCAGAAGGGAGCGAATGGGTACCTCTCCAAGACGCTTCCCGCACGTGCGCTCGTGGACGCTCTGCTGGCGATCCATGCAGGGGAGACGATCGTCAGCCCGGCGCCGGCGAAGGCGCGCCCGGCGAGCGGCCTCGACTGGCCGGGACGCGCCGAGGGTTTGACGAACAGGGAGTCGGAGATCCTTGCGCTGATCACCCAGGGCAAGAGCAATGAAGACGTCGCAGCGCTGACCTTCTTGAGCAACAACTCGATCAAGTCCTACATCCGTTCGGCCTACCGGAAGATCGGTGCGTCGAGCCGCACGCAGGCCGTGCTCTGGGGCGTCGATCACGGCTTCAAACCCAACAACCGCCGCATCGACCATTGGCGCGACGGCCCGTAGACCGTCTCCTGATCCTCCGGGTCGCGAGTGCAGTCCGGTCGCTGCGTGCCCGTCGTTGGACCGGCGGTCATGCTGAGGGCAGACCGAACTTCGGGTAGTCGTTGTCGACCATCGTGACATAGGTCCAGATGCGGTAGTAGTAGTTGCTCACTCGAACCAGGAAGTCGCGCATGCCGCGGGGCCATGCGCCGGTGAACAGGACGGCGAACCAGCCGACCACGGCAACCACCGCAGCGCCGACGAAGTAGATCATCAGCACGACGTAGTGGGGAATTGCCTTGAACAGGTTGAGCGCTGCTGACCGTGACACGGACTCCGACAGTGCAGGGAGGGCCAATCGCACGGGTGGATACGCGTTGTCGTCGACCGTGCTGGTGTCGAAGTCGAACGGCGGATACGTCTCGGAGTAGCCGATCAGGAATGCGGTCGAGCGAGCGTTGTAACGCTCGTACATGACCATCACGGTGTAGAGGCCGGGGTGCAGCTTCCCGGTGCAAACCAGCATCACCCAGTACACGAGGAACACGATTCGCGAGAGGAACTGGAGCGCGTTGAGGATGATCGCGTGCGGGATGTAGAGCACCCAGTTCACGAGTGGACGCCATCGCGCCAGCTCATAGGGTGAGTTGACGACCAGGTAGGGGCGGTCGGGATCGGTGGTTGCGTGGTTCATCAGGGTCCTTCGCGCGTGCAGCATGGGGAGACGATTCAGGATCTCGAACCAGCGGCCGGTGCGACAGGGCACAAGGTCATCTCCGTTCCAGTCGAGCAATCGTCGCAGGTCGGGCTGGTGTCCTCGCCAGCTGGTTCGAGGGGTTTGCCGTGGTCCGTCATCGACCGCGAAGGTGCGGGTGTTTTCGCGGCACGCCGGGGCGCTCACCGGTCGTCGACAGTCGATCTGAACCTGAGCGTGCCGTTCAGGGCATCCTGAGCAGAAGCATGCGGTCTGTCGTTCCCTGCGACGGTCATGCCCACTCCCGTCACCTTGGTGACGTGCTCTGCCACACGCGTCGACCACGCAATCGAGTCCATCATCGCCGACCGGTCGATGACGGCCCTGGTGACCAACACGAATTGCTTCGGTGCCGACGGCTCGCCGGTGACGGCGATCACCTCTGTCATCATGGAGGGAGCCGGTTGGACCAGCACGCCCTCAGCGGTCGGGGCAGGCCGATTCGCGGATCGGCTCAATCGATGGTCAGGGTGTGCGCAGTCCGGGTCGTTCGGTGGTCGTTCGTCAATTGCAACCATCCGGATTTCTCCACTCGCGAGTCGTTGTTCGTGCACGCTCCACGGACATCCGGGAAGCTCGTACGCAGCGAACGCACCAGGTGGCACGCGCCGCTCGCCTCGTCTGCGACCGCGAGATCGCTCCACCTGACCGATGTCGTCGGCGCGTCGCATGGCGCGAAGATCTCCATCCACACGACGAAGCCGCTCAGCCGGTCGCCGCCGACGAGAAGGTCGCGGATGACAGTCCCCGCACCTGTCGAAGTATCGACGACCGTCGAGCGCCACCCGCGCTCGACCCGTGTGATCGTGAACTGGTAGCCGACCCCGGGCCTCCACGAGAAGTTCCTGGTGTTCTCGTCTCCCGGCAAGCCCGGCAACGCAGAACGAGTTCCCTCGAGGACGCTGCTGACGTCGGCCGTGCTGCGGTAACCACCCCAGTTCACCGCACGCGCGCCGGGGTGACGAGGATTCCACTGCAGGCCGGTGTGCGCAGCTCCGAGTGGTTTCCCGCCGGCGTCCGTGAACGATGCCTGCAACGCCCAGAAGTAGAGGTACGCCGCTGACGGTTCGGAGACGACTTCGAGGGTTGCGGACACCGAACGCCACGGACCGGACGGAACGCCTTCGAACCACAGGTGCGCCGAAGTCGGCC
>JAYTRT010000328.1:0-1732 GCA_043746045.1 Actinomycetota bacterium
TGCAATGAGCCCCGCCGCCACCATGCTTGTCGACGACGCACAGCGCGCCGTGCTGCGCACCGCCGACGAGTTGTTCTACGCCCGCGGCATCACCGACGTGGTCATGAGCGACATTCGGGACGCGTCGGGTGTCTCGATGCGACGCCTCTACGCCATGTACTCGTCCAAGAGCGAACTCGTGGCGGCCTGGCTGACCGACCGTCACGACGCGTGGATGGCCTGGTTCACGACCAGCGTCGACCGGCACATCGCCCTTGGCGCTGATCCGGTATTGGCCACATTCGATGCCATTGCCGAATGGGTCGCCGCTCCGGGCTATCGCGGCTGCGCCTTCATCAACTCGCTGGCCGAGACAAGCGAGATGGAGAACTCTCACCGCACGATCATCGCTGCCCACAAACGCGACCTCCTCGAGCACCTCAACGACCTCGCCGTACGCAACCACCCCAACGCACCAAGTTGGCTTCCTGCCGCGCTCGCCGTCATCGTCGACGGCGTCATCGTGCAATGCACCATCTTCGCGAGCACGAGTCCGCTCGATGCTGCGCGATCCGCCGTCCTCCAACTCCTCGAGACGCTTCCGAGATGACCCTCACTGTCGGCGCCCTGTGGCGGTACCCAGTCAAGACCCTCGCCGGTGAACGCCTCGACACCGCCGAGATCACTGCGAATGGCATCGTCGGCGATCGCATCGTCCACGTACGCGGGCCCGAAGGCGTGCGCACTTCGCGACGCCACCACAACCTGCTCGGACTCCACGCCACACTCGGCGCCGACGGCGAACCCCTCGTCGACGGCCAACGATGGACGTCGCCCGACGTACTCGATCGCGTCCGAGCGGCCGCTGGTTACGACGCCACACTCGCTCGCCACGACGGACCTGAACGCTTCGACATCCTTCCTCTGCTGGTCGCCACCGACGGCGCCGTCGCCGCGTTCGGACGCGACATCCGACGACTCCGCCCCAACATCGTCATCGACGGCGTCGACGGAATGGACGAGACAGGCTGGCCGGGCGCAGAGCTCCACATCGGCGACGTCGTCATCGCACTCGATTCGCTCCGCGGCCGCTGCCCGATGACCACCGTCGATCCCGACACCCTCGCCGTCGACCGTGGCGTCCTGAAGGACATCATCTTCCGCTTCAACGGCAAGCTCGCGCTGAACGCCGACGTGCTCATTCCCGGCATCATCCGGGTCGGTGACCCCGTGGAGTTCGTGTGGCCGACAGGGACCCCGACTACTGCGGCGTAATTCCGCAGTCACGATCAGCGCGAAGCGTCCTGGCTCACGAGCTGGCCGGCCATCCATCGATCAGGCAGCAGCCACTGTTCGTCAATCCAGACGACGCCCTCGAACTCTCCAGCCCGGATTTGCCGCATGCGACTCGCCATGCGGTCGCCTGGATTGGGTCGCAGAGGCCAACGGCTTTTGGCGGTTGGATGCATCGGCGTTCACACGACGACACTGAAGCGCACTGGGATCCGCGGCGACTCTGATGTGTCACCTCCGATTCTTGATCCGCTCCACTGTGGTCAAGTCGAGATGCCGGGTACGTTGTGGCCGGCCCCCCTTCCTCGGTACATCGCGTGTTGTTCTGTGTGCTTGCGTACATCGAATGGTGCCGTGTGTCGAATATTCCTGTGCACCTGGGGTGCACTTGGAGCTTTCGAGAAGCGGGCTTGTGCTGCACAGAGCCCGTCTGAACCGCCAGACGACGCGACCGGCCCCT
>JAYTRT010000329.1:0-5650 GCA_043746045.1 Actinomycetota bacterium
TACGGAGACCGTACGGTCCTCGACGAATTCCGTGCCCGTGTGCTCGCCCGCCTGGTGCTGCTGCCCCGTGACGACCCCCAGTTCCGGCGCAATCGGGAACGTATCGTCCGTGATGCCGAGCGAGAGGCCATTTCGATCGAGTGGGATCTCGGCCTGATCGACGAAGACTGATCTGTCGCCGTCATCCCAGTCCCATCGTCATCCCCCGCTCGGGAATCGCCACGTGATGTTTCAACGGGTGTGGGTGGGCGCCTTCTGAATCGCCACGTGACGTTTCGCATGTGCGGGTGGGGCGCCGACACCGGAGTTGCTCAGATCTGGCTCGTGGGGCGCGGTTGAGCGACCTGTTCGCCCATTTGCGCCCCGCGGGCCATATTCGGGCGAGATCCTCGGCCATCGCACCGGGTCCCACCACCGCCCGAGTCGGCCACCCGACGAACATGGGCCACCGCCCGAGTCGGCCACCCGACGAACATGGGCCACCGGACGTGGGCCCGCCGGGTGAATGCGTGATTGACGCCAGGTGAACGAGCGGGTCGGACATCGTGCGACGGTCGGCGGCGACGGTAATCTGCGCAGGTGGTAGACGAGCGACATCTCAATCGTGAGCTGAGCTGGCTCGACTTCAACCGTCGTGTGCTGTCCCTGGCCGGCGAGCAGGGGATCCCGCTGCTCGAACGAGTGAAGTTCATCGCGATCTTCTCCGCCAACCTCGATGAGTTCTTCCAGGTCCGGGTCGCTGCCCTGCACGACCAGGTCGCAGCCGACCTGACGATGGCCGGCAACGACGGCCGCACGCCAGCCCAATTGCTGGCCGAGATCGGCACCGTCGTTCGTGATCTGATCGACATCGAAGAGGACATCGTCGCCAACGAGTTGCGGCCGATGATGGCCAAGGAGAACATCGAGATCGTCGGGTGGGACGATCTGCTGCCGGACGAGCGCTCATATGTCGTCGACATCTTCCAGCAACGCATCTTCCCGGTGTTGACGCCGCTCGCAGTCGACCCGGCGCATCCGTTCCCGTACATCTCCAATCTGGCCCTCAGCCTCGCCGCAATGGTGTCTGACCCGAACACCGGCGAGCGGCGCTTCGCCCGCCTCAAAGTGCCGTCGATCCTGCCACGGCTGATGGCTCTTCCCGGTGGCGACCGGTTCGTCCCACTGGAGCAGGTCATCGCCGCCCACCTCCAGTCGCTGTTCGTCGGTATGGAAGTGGAGGAGGTTGCTGCGTTCCGGATCACCCGCAACGCCGATCTGACGGTGGAGGACGAAGATGCCGACGACCTGCTCGTCGCCGTCGAGTTGGAGTTGCGCCGCCGCCGTTTCGGTCGCGCGGTCCGGCTGGAGATCAATGCGTCGATGAGCCCGGAGATGCTCGAATTGTTGCTGCGCGAGCTCGAGCTCGAGCGCGATGCGGTGACGGTCCATCACGAACTCCTCGACTTGACTTGTTTGTTCGCCCTGCAGGCGCTGGAACGGCCTGACTTGAAAGACACGCCCTGGCCGCCTGTCACGGCAGGTCGAATCGTGACCGCCGAAGATGCCGGACGCAGCCTCTTCTCCGTGATTCGCGAACGTGCCCTGTTGGTGCACCATCCGTACGAGTCGTTCGCCAGTTCGGCCGAGGCGTTCCTCTCCGAGGCTGCGTCTGACCCGCGAGTCCAGTCGATCAAGATGACCCTGTATCGAACGTCTGGCGACAGCCCGATTGCTCGCAGCCTGATCCGCGCCGCCGAACGCGGGGTCCAGGTCGCCGTGCTGGTCGAGCTCAAGGCCCGCTTCGACGAGGCCACCAACGTGACCTGGGCCAAGACGCTGGAGCGCGCCGGCGTGCACGTCGTCTACGGCGTGGTCGGCCTGAAGACCCACGCCAAATGCGTACTCGTCGTCAGGTCCGACAGCGATGGCCTGCGCCGCTACGTGCACCTCGGTACCGGCAACTACAACTCACGGACCGCTCGGCTTTACGAAGACCTCGGTTACATCACATGTGACCCGGCGATCGGCGAGGATGCGACGCAACTGTTCAACCACCTCACCGGATACAGCCGCGACATCGAATACAAATCGCTGATCGTCGCCCCTCACTACCTGCGTCCGCGTCTGCTCGAGTTGATCGCCAACGAGGCCCGTCATGGCGAGCAGGGGTCGATCACGATCAAGACCAACTCGATCGGCGATCCGGAGATGATCGACGCTCTCTATGCCGCAAGCGCGGCCGGCGTCTCGATCGATCTGCTGGTCCGCGGCATCTGTTGCCTGCGCGCCGGTGTCGAAGGACTGTCCGAGAACATCCGCGTCCGCAGCGTGCTCGGTCGGTATCTGGAACATTCGCGGATCTACCGTTTCGCCAACGGCGCCGAGGTCGGCGGTGGGCATCCCGCAACGCCGCATTTCCTGATCGGCTCGGCCGATCTGATGCCTCGTAATCTCGACCGGCGAGTGGAGACCCTCGTTCCCGTCGCCCACCCGAAGCACCAGGCCTGGCTCGATCAGGTCCTCGAGTTCCAATTGGCAGACGACATCGTGGCGTTCGATCTGCAGCCGGACGACACGTGGCTGCGCGTCGGTCCACTCGATGCGTTCGAGCCGAACAGTCAAGAGCGGATGTACCACTGGGTGTCCGCCAAACAGAAGCGCTGAACCTCTGCCGACGAGGGGCGACGCTGTCAGTAAGTGTCGGCGTCATCCGGACTTGTGACGCCTTCGTCGGCTCAAGCTGCTCGGAGTTGGCCCACCGCGTCGATCAATCGTGCGGCAACCCAGTCGGGTCGGTCGCGCCCGTCTTCGTGAGTGAACGTGATGACCCGGTTACCGCGCAAGGTGAGTTCGGTGCGGCGTTGTTCGTCGCGCCGGCGGTCCGCGCGGCTCGATACCCAAGAACCATCGCTCGAGACGACTTTCACCGCCCGTGTCGACGAGTGCGTCGAGCAGCGCCCGTCCGCCATTGATGCTGCGCCGACGACGGCTGATGACTCCCGAGCGAAGCCGCTGCTCGCTGATCAACTTCAACCGGATCGCCGAGTCGATCGCGTTCTCGATCTCGTCCCTCGAAAATGAGAACAGCGGCGCATCGAGGATCAGACGCTCGGCTGTCAGACAACGAAATCCGTCGATGACCACTGTATGAATTCGGCTGAGGGGAAGTCCTGTCGTCGCAACTCGATGTGGTGTACGCACGTCTCCGTGCCTGCGGGGTAGGAGGATCTCGACGACGTGATGATGACGACCGTGGAAACCATTTAGGCCCTGGAGGCGCGCAGCTGTGCGGCCGGCGAGAAATCCCTTTCCGTCGACGTCGGCCGCGGCCGACCAGACCGACCGCTCCCACGTCACGGCCGAGCCGACCACTGCATACGAACGAGGGCCGAGTCGCTCGATGAGTCCGCGCTGCACCCACTCGTAGCGGACCTTCCTGTCGACCGTCAGTCGCTGCAACTGTTCGATGCTGATGGCGCCGAACTGAACCGATGCGATCGCCGTGGTCAATGCGTATCGACGGTCCATCGGGTCATCATGCAACAGGGGTGTCGCATGGATGTGAGGGTCCTGGCGCGGGCAGCAGATGTCGGGCTCTGGCCGACTTGCGATGACAGCGCCGACGAGAGCAGGGGCATCAGCGTCGGCGAACGGTCGGAGCGGTTCAGCCGAAGCGGCCGGTGACGTAGGCCTCTGTGCGGCTGTCGCTCGGGTTTGCGAAGATCCGGTCGGTGCGGTCGAATTCGACCAATACCCCCGTGCGGCGGTCGCTGGTCTCGTTGACCTCTGTGGTGAAGAACGCGGTGCGGTCGCTGACACGAGCGGCCTGCTGCATGCTGTGGGTGACGATGATGATCGTGTTCGTCGCCTTCAACTCCTGCATCAGGTCTTCGATGCGCGCCGTCGCGATGGGGTCGAGGGCCGAGCAGGGCTCGTCCATCAGGATCACGTCGGGTTGTACGGCGAGGGCGCGGCCGATGCACAGCCGCTGTTGCTGGCCGCCGGAGAGGCCGAGTGCCGACGACTTCAGCCGGTCCTTGACTTCCTCCCACAGTGCCGCACCACGAAGCGAGGTCTCGACGATCGCATCGAGTTCACCTTTGTTGCGGATGCCGGCGAGGCGCGGACCGTAGGCGACGTTCTCGTAGATGCTCTTCGGGAACGGGTTCGGCTTCTGGAAGACCATGCCGACGTGCTTGCGAACCTGATTGGCGGAGACGTTGGAACCGTAGAGGTCGATGCCGCGATAGTTGACGGTGCCCTCGACCCGGGCGCCCTTGATCGTGTCGTTCATCCGGTTGAAGCACCGCAGAACCGTGCTCTTCCCGCAGCCCGACGGCCCGATGAAGGCGGTGATCTCGTTGGGCTGGATCTTCAGGTTGACCTCGCGAACCGCCGTGAACGCGCCGTAGGAGACTGCCAGGCCGCGGACGTCGAAGACCAGACTCGGTTTCGGGCTGCCGTTCGTGCCGGTGGACGTTCCGGCCACACCAGGGGCGGTGGAAGCCGATCCGACGTGTGGTCGCGTGGTCAATGTCTCGGTCATCGCCGGGCCTCTCGGGGTGAAGCGCTGCTCATTGGGTCCTCTTCGACAGTCGGGCGGACAGGATCCGTGCCACGATCGTAAACAGGAATGCGAGCGCGATCAACGTCAGCGCCGAGCCCCACGCACGTTCTTGTGCTCCCGCGAACGTTTCCTTTGCATTGGCGTAGATCTGCAGCGAGAGCGACGTGTTCGGACCACTGAAGACGTTGTAGTTGGTTGTGTGCACGGCCGCCGCACCGACGGCGATGGTGAAGATCAACGGGGCGGTTTCGCCAGCTGCTCTGGCCACCGCGAGCAGGCAGCCGCTGATGATGCCCGGCGACGCCTTGGGGATGACGACGGTCAACGTCGTACGACTTTTGGTGCCGCCGAGTGCGTAGCTCGCATCGCGCAGGTTCTGCGGCACCAACCGGAGCATTTCCTCGGTGGCACGAACGACGATCGGCAGCATCAGACAGGCCAGCGCGAACGCTCCGGCGAGGCCCGTCAGTCCCGCTTGATGCCGGGGGAGAACCCAGAACACGTAGATGAACAAGCCCATCACGATCGACGGAACGCCGGCCATCACACTGGTGAAGAACCTCAGGATGCGGGCGAAGACGCTGTTCCTGCCGTACTCGTTGAGGTACACCGCGCCGGCGATGCCGAGTGGAATCGCGATGACCGTTGCCGTGGCGGTGGTGATGATCGTCCCGATGATCGCAGCCTTCATACCGGGGCCGGGGCGACGCGCTGTTGCCGGAATGTCGTCGGTGAACCAATGCGGAAATTGGCTGTGGACGATGGACCAGCCCTTGCCGATCACGGTGAAGAGGACGAACGCGAGCACCACGATGATGATCGTGACCGACGTGGCCATCAGCACGGTCATGACCACGTTCTTGGTCCGCCGCCGACCTCCGACGCCGACCAGGTCTTCCAGCAATTCGGCCGAGGGGGCCGGTTCGGCGATGTCGTTCATCACGTCGGTCACGATGCACCCTGCATTCGCTTCGTCGACCGGCTGACCACGGCGGTGGCGGCGAAGTTGACGACCAACGTCATCACGAACAGCGTCAGCCCCATCGCGATGAGGGCGCTCTTGGCCGTGTCGTTCGCCTCGCCCCACTGAAAGGCGATCAC
>JAYTRT010000330.1:0-5650 GCA_043746045.1 Actinomycetota bacterium
GCCGACCGTCGGGGGTGCCGCTGTGAGCGACGCAACCCGCTTTGCCGGCCGTACAGCGGTCATCACCGGAGCGGCATCCGGGATGGGCCGGGCCACGGCCCTGCGCATCGGCGCCGAGGGCGGCCACGTCGTCAGCATCGACATCGCCGACGACGGTGGCGCTGCAACAGCGGCCGAGATCATCGCCGCTGGTGGCTCGGCAACGGCCATCACCTGCGATGTCGGTGTTCCGGCCGAGGTCGAGGTTGCGATCGTCGCGGCCCTTGCGGTGAACGGACGGATCGATGCCCTGATCAACTGCGCCGGAACGGGCTTCTACGGCCACTTCCCCGACGTGACGCCGGCGCAGGTCGACCGGGTCATGGCCGTCAACTTCGGGGGCACGTTCTGGAGTTGTCGATACGCCATCGAGGCACTGGTCGAGTCGAAGGGCAGCATCGTCAACATCGCCTCCGCGGCCGGAGTGCGCGGCACGGCCTACCTCGCCACATACAGCGCATCGAAGGGTGCAGTGATCTCGCTGACTCGCACACTGGCCATCGAATACGGCCACCTCGGGGTGCGCGCCAACTCGGTCTGCCCGGGCGCGGTCGAGACGCCGCTGCTGCGACTGTTCACTCCACCCGACGATGCGCTGCGCCACCTGATGAACAGAGGTGCGAATGTGATCGGTCGTCGATCGATGCCGGACGAGATGGCCGGGACGATTGCGTTCCTCGCCTCGGACGACGCATCCCAGATCACGGGTGCGACCATCGCCGCCGATGCCGGCTCCACCGCCTGAGCGCCCGAGAATCCGGGCGCCGACGCGCCCGCGTGATCAACTGGTGCGAGTCGGGATTCGGCAATCCTCGCGCAGGCGGATCTCGATTTCCTTGGCCTCCACCTGTTTGCCCGCTGCTGTACGCAATTCGAGGCGGATCGGGTCGCCGGTCTCGCGGTCGTGGAGGGTCACTCCGCCTTTTCGCTCGTTGAGGAATTCATCGCCCCACTCCATCAACGCGATGACGACGTGGAGGAGCGCCATGCCCTTGGGCGTCAGGCGATACTGTTTGCGCACTCGGTCGCCGGTCTCCTGATACGGCTCGGTACGGACCACATCGAGACGGATCAGACGGGCCAGCCGATCGGTCAGGACGCTGCGCGAAATACCGAGTTCGGTCTGCATGTCGTTGAAACGGCGGACGCCGTAGAACAACTCGCGGATGACCAGGATCGACCACGTGTCACCGAGCGCCTCCACGGTCCCGGTGATCGAGCAATTCTCGACCGACGAGATCGTTGGGTTCGCAGCGGGGTGTGACATCGGTGACAGCATAGCTGAGTTCGCTTGACAGAGTCACCTGTCGTCCGTATGGTCTGAGTTCGTAGGAAGAACTGAGGGAGCGTTCCGATGGGAAACGAATCGAAGAGCCGACCGAAGAAGATGCGCTGGCACACGGCGCGCCGTCACCGCAATGTGCAACTCGCGCTCAACTGCCGCGAGGAACTGGCCGTCATCGCCGACTACCGGCGCAGTGCCGAGACCGAGTTGCTGCTCGGGCCCGACTGCTCGTACTGAGCCGGGACGAAGCGCGCTGAGATGCGCGTCAGCTGAGCCGGCGCCAGAAGCGCCGGCGCTGCTCCTTCGGCCGTGTTGCGAAGCGGTGGATCACCTGAGCGATTGTCCACATCGGAGCGAGGATCAGGATGATCCGCAGCCACGTGATCTGGTGCTGGGCAATTGCCAACCACAGCATCGAGCCGAGCCACAACGTCATGAACGTCAGCGAGATGGCACGGTTCTCGTGAACCGACACGGGGTGAGCGAACTGCACCCTCGACAGCGTCATCACCGAGAACACGAGGCACACGGTGAGGTTGATCCAGGGATTGGCGTGGATCAGGAAGAGTGACGGGATGATCATGTTGAACTCGGCAGGGAATCCGTTGAACCAGCCGTCTTCGGTCTCCTGATCTGTCCGTGCCATCCACAGCGCGCCGACGAACAGGATCGTGAATCCGACGGGCCCGACGGTCCGGTCCGGCAAGATGTCGAACCGGTACAGAAATGCGACCGGGACGATCGTGCAGGTGAAGTAGTCGATGATCAGATCGAGCGAGTTGCCGTTCAGGGTCGGGATTCGGTTGCGGACGTCCAACTTCCGGGCGATCGGTCCGTCGATTCCGTCGAGCAGGAGCGCCGCGATGAGCCAGATGATGCCCGCTCGCGCATGACCCTCGATCACGGAGTTCAGCCCGATGTACCCGACGATCACCCCGCTGGCGGTGAACGCGTGCACCGCCCACGCCTGCTGGATGTGCCGTTTGGTGTACGGCGGGCAGGTGGCTTGCTCGGAGTTCGCGGTCACAGTGACGACTAGCCTACGCTCGCCGGTGTCCAAACGTGAGCGAATGCGAGTCGACCGTTCGGCAAGCGTTCATCAACCGTTGGGCGACAGTTTACAATTCGGCCATGTGGGCACGCAGGTGTGTGTCGATCTCGGGGATGTTCGCGGTGTGCGCGGTTGCCCTCGTGCTGCCAGGCGGGGTTCGGGCCGATGCCCGGGGCCACCGACGAGATCTCGGTGGCCCCGTGGTCACAACTCCGGCTGCCGCGACCGTTCCGGCGGTGCGCATCCAGCCGCCGCTGCGTTCGTTCTCCGTTGCCGCCACAGGAGACGTCCTCACCGAAGCGTCGGTGATCAGCGCGGCACGGTCCTCGGCGGGCCCCGGGCAACGTTACGAATTCGGGCCGATGTTCGCTCCTGTCGCGCCAATCCTCCGAGCCGCCGATCTGGCCATCTGCCACATGGAGGTTCCGATCGGAGGGCCGAGTGATGGTCCCGGCGTCTACGGACGGTCGGCGTACGGCGGGAACCTCGTCCTGGCGCCGTTCGAAGTCGCGTCGGGCTTGAAGGCGGCCGGATTCGACCGGTGTACCACCTCGTCGAACCACAGCAACGATCTCGGCGCAGGCGGGATCGAATCGACGCTCGACGCACTCGACGCGGCCGGGGTGAGCCACGTCGGTACGGCGCGTTCGCCGGCCGAGGACGCCGTCTCGACCTTCGTCGTCAACGGCGTGCGGGTCGCCCACCTCGGCTACACGCGCACGCTGAACACGGCTGCGACGGACCCATGGCGTCTGAACGATGCGCACTCCGTTGACCAGGTCGTTGCCGATGTCGCCGCTGCCCGAAAGCTCGGCGCGGAGGTCGTCATCGTCAGTGTTCACATCGGCACGGAACTGCTCGGTGCGCCGACGCCGGCGGACCGGGCCTTCGTCACCGACCTGACCGCAGCCACTCACATCGATCTCGTCATCGAACACGGGCCGCACGTCATCCAGCCGCTGGAGCAGGTGAATGGCACGTGGGTCTACTGGAGCGTCGGCAACTTCGTGTCCGGCATGGGCTGGGCGCAGTCCGGCCGGTACGCCGACATGCGCACGCTCGACGGTCTGATCGCGACTGCGCGCTTCGTCGAGACATCTCCCGGACAGTTCACGGTGACGCCGACTCCGGTTCTGATCTGTGACGAACACACGTCGCGAACCGTGTACCCGGTGATCACCACGCTCGCTGACCCGACCATCCCTGCTGTGCTGCGCGACCAGTTGCAGCAGTGTCTGACGCGCTCGGTCGATGTCGTGGCGGGTTTGCGCTGAGCGTCGAAGCGGATCATCACAGCCGAATCGGAACCGGTAAGAATGCGTCCGTGCTGCCGATGCCGTTCGACGTTGTCCTCGACCCCGGCACGGTCGTACTGCTCGTCGAGGACGACGACGGCGATGCACTGCTGGTCGAGGAACTGCTCCTCGATGCAGACGATGTGTTCACGGTCGTTCGAGCCAGGACGATGGCCGAAGCGACGACGCGAGTCCGTCGTGTCGACTGTGCACTGATCGATCTCGGGCTGCCGGACGCCCACGGACTCGAGGCGCTCCAGCGCTTCGTCGCCGTTCGTCCGGGTGTTGCCGTGGTCGTCCTGACCGGCTTGGCCGATCGCGACCTCGCCCTCGAAGCCGTCGGTGCCGGCGCTCAGGACTATCTGATCAAGGGGGATGTCACCGGGCCTCAGCTCGGGCGGATCCTGCACTATGCGATGCAGCGCCGACGCTCGGATGAAGCGGCTCGCCAACTGCTGATCGTCGAACGTCGACAGGCCGAGAGCGACCGGATGTCACGCGGGCTATTGGCCAAGCCGTTGATCCGCGATCCGGCGGTGTTGTGGGCGACTCGCTACGAGCCGGGCGGCAACGAGGTCATCGTCGGCGGCGACTTCTTCGATTCGATCGAGTTGGCCGACGGCACGATCCGCGCTGTCATCGGCGACGTCTGCGGTCATGGGCCGGACGAAGCCGCGATCGGCGTGGCGCTGCGGATCGCGTGGCGCACGCTCGTCCTCGCCGGGCACCACGGTGAGTCGGTCGTGCAAGGGATGAACGAACTGTTGCGGCTCGAACGGCACCTGCCGGATCTTTTCGCCACCGTGTGCGACATCGAGGTCCGACCGGATCGCCGTTCGATCGGTGTCCGGCTGTGCGGGCATCCACAGCCGATCCTGCTCGGGCTCGAACCGAGACTGCTGAGTGAGGCGCGCTACGGGGTGGCGCTCGGCGTCAAATCGAGTCCACCCGTCGTGACGACCGAGATCGCGTTGCCCGACGCGTGGGGCCTGCTGCTCTACACCGACGGTCTGTTCGAGGGACGAGTCGGTGGTGGCGAACGCCTCGGACTGGAGGGACTCGTCGAGATGATCGGCGGATTCGCCGGGGCCTTCGTCGGCCACTCCCTCTTGGACACGTTGGTCGTCCGAGTGGCGCAGATGAACGGCGGGCCGCTCGAAGACGATGTTGCTCTGATGTGGTTGCACACCGACGGTTCCGTTCCCGGAGCATGAGCCTCCGCCGTCAGATCCGGATGCTGTTCGGCATTGCACTGATCGTCGTCGCGTCCGGCGTCGTGTTCGGCGCCCTCACGTTCCATCGTCTCCTCGACGCTCGCGCCGTGTTGCTCGACAGGGCCGACGTGGCCCAGGTCGATTCGCAGAAGCTCCTCGCTGCGCTGGTTGACCAAGAGGTCGGCGTTCGCGGTTTCGTCATCACCAGTGACGAGAGTTTCCTCGATCCGTACAACAACGGTGTGGCCTCCGAAACTGCTGTTGCTTCGTCGCTGGCCACCGACCTCGCCGACCTGCCCAATGCTCGCTCCGCATTTGCTGCAACACGTCTGAGCGCCGCTGCATGGCAGGACGACTATGTTGCTCCGACGCTGGCCGCCGTGCGCAGTGGCAACAGCGCGCCGCGAACCGACGCGGTACTCGCACGCGGCAAGTCGTTGTTCGACGCGCTGCGCGCGACCTTCACCGATCTGAACATTCGACTCGCGTCGGACCGCGCGGCAGCCAGGCATCGACTGGATGTGGCGACGTACCAACTTGCCGTTGTCCTTTCGATCCTCGGACTGATGGCGCTGATCGGCACAGCAGTCGTCTGGCAGATATTCCGGAACAGCGTTCGTGCACCGCTCGCGGCGTTGGCCGTCGACGCCCGTCGCGTGTCGGGTGGTGACCTCGATCATCATGTTGCCGAGTTCGGCCCCGAGGAATTCCGGATGCTGGCCGCCGACATCGAATCGATGCGTCAACGAATCGTGGATGACCTTCG
>JAYTRT010000331.1:0-1730 GCA_043746045.1 Actinomycetota bacterium
ATGCCGACGTCGGCGTTGCCATCCCGAACCGTCCGCGCGACGGACGCACAGATCGCGGGGTAGTCGACCGGCTGGGTGCTGTGCGTGCCCTGATCGACGACGTCGATGCCGGCGCCCTCGAGCACCTCGATGAAGTGTTGCTTCAGCAGGAAACCGGCGTGGTCTGACCCGATGGCGATGCGTGACACGGGGCGATCTTACGCCGCACCACTTCGGCCCGGCCCTACCCGCCCCGTATCCTCGGCGCGATGGCCCTCGACCCGCGCACTCCCATTCTCATCGGCGCCGGGCAGATCGCCCAGCACGTGGCCGACGTCCACGACGCGAAGGATCCCGTCGGTCTGATGGTCGACGCCATCCGCTCCGCGGCCATCGATGCCGGACTCGGCGGCGTCCCTGACGCCGGCTCCATCGCTGTCGTCGCCCTGCTCAGCTGGCGATACGGCGACCCGGCCTTTCTGATCGGTCAGCAACTCGGTCTGTCCACAAGCCGGACGATCCTCACCACGCACGGCGGCAACAGCCCGCAGACGCTGGTCAACAAGACGGCGCTGGAGATCCAGAACGGCGACGTCGATCTGGCCATCCTCGCCGGCGGCGAAACGACTCGCACACGCGCCAGGGCCAAGAAACAGGGCATCGAGCTCGATTGGCCGACCGCTCCCGATGGCCAGGTCCCCGAATCGAGCGGTGAGGACCTCGACATGACCCATCCCGTCGAGCGCGCCCTCGGGCTGTACATGCCGGTGCAGATCTACCCGATGTTCGAGACGGCGATCCGTGCCGCTGCCGGTCGCACGGTCGACGAACAACGGGTGATCGCCAGCGAACTGTGGTCCCGGTTCAGTGCTGTCGCCGCCGCGAACCCGAATGCGTGGCTGCAGATCGAACGCTCGGCCGAAGAGATCCGCACACCCTCGCCGACGAACCGGATGATCGGCTTTCCGTACACGAAGTACATGAACTCGAACAACGACGTCGACATGGCTGCCGCAGTGATCATGTGCAGCGTCGCCAAGGCCGAAGAGCTCGGCGTCCCACGCGACCGGTGGGTGTTCATCCACGCGGGAACGGACTGCCACGAGCACAAGTACGTCGGCAACCGTTGGGATCTGGCTCGCACACCGGCGATCGAACTCGGCGGCCGGCGCGCGCTCGAGTTGGCCGGGATGACCATCGACGACATCGACATCGTCGATCTGTACAGCTGTTTCCCGTCGGCCGTGCAGCTCGGCGCGCAGTCGCTCGGGCTGTCCCTCGATCGCCAACTGACACGCACCGGCGGCCTCTCGTTCGCGGGCGGCCCGTGGAACAACTATGTGATGCACGCCATCGCGACGGTGATCAACGACCTTCGCGCCGAGCCCGGAACGAACGGGTTGGTGTGGGCAAACGGCGGATACACGACCAAGCACGCCTTCGGCATCTACAGCACGAATCCGCCGGCCGGACGCTTCGGGTACGAGTACCCGCAGGCCGAGATCGATGCGATGCCGACGCGTGACGTGGCCACCGCGGTCGAGGCTGCCGGGCCGGCGACGATCGAGGTCTACAGCGTGATGCACGACCGCGAGGGTCACCCCGAGACCGTGTATGCCGGATGCCTGCTCGATGACGGCCGCCGGGCGTGGGCACGTTCGCTCGACCGTTCCCTGGCTGCAGCGATGTGCGAGGGAGAATGGGTCGGCCGAAGAGTCGCCCTCTCCGAAGACTCCACTCTGACCCCCACC
>JAYTRT010000332.1:0-5633 GCA_043746045.1 Actinomycetota bacterium
GCACCCAGTGATCTGCTGGTCGTGGGCACGAGCAGCCACGAGGGCGCGTCCGGTTTCTGGCTCGGAAGCACGTCTCGTTGGGTGACCCGCCACAGTCCGTGTCCGGTCGCGGTTGTTCGCGGCGCAGCGTCTCGCGGTCGGCCCGACCGGATCGTCGTCGGCATCGATGGCTCGGCGGAATCGATGGCGGCCGTGATCTGGGCGGCTGACGAAGCGGACCTGCACGGCGTGGATCTGGTTGTCGTGCACGGTTGGAACTATCCGTACGCGGGTGTCGAGACCCGCGCCGAGCAAGTCCGCGACCTGACTCGGATCGACGCGGCGATCGAGCTGGACCGCGCCGTCGAAGTCGCCAGGGAGCGGTGCGGCGTGTCCGTCAAGGACCTGCTCGTCGAGGCCGCTCCCGCAACAGCGCTGCTCGATTCGGTTCGCGACGGCGACATCTTGGTCGTCGGCGCCGAGGGCCATGGCGCGATGGCGGCAGGCCTCGTAGGTTCCACTGTGAACAGCGTCGTCGAGCAATCGGCTGTTCCCGTGATCGTCGTACGCAGTTCCCACTGACACCCGCTGATCTGACCGTTTGCGTTGGCGACCTGCCCGTTGCGTCGGCGACCTGACCGTTGCGTCGGCGCGATCTCAGCGACCCAGGGTCGCCACCATGACCGCCTTGATTGTGTGCATCCGGTTCTCGGCCTGGTCGAACACGATCGAGCGATGTGATTCGAAGACGTCGTCCGTGACTTCCAGCTCGCTCAGTCCCGTGTGTTCGAAGAGCGTTTCGGCAGTGGTCGTGCTGCGGTTGTGGAACGCCGGGAGGCAGTGCATGAACGACACGGCCGGATTCTTGGTCGCCGCCACCACGGAGGCGTTCACCTGGTAGGGGAGCAACAGTTCGATCCGTTCGTCCCAGGTGGTGGCTGGTTCGCCCATCGAGACCCAGACGTCGGTGTACAGGAAGTCGACCCCGACAACGGCCTCGTCGACGTGCTCGGAGACGGTGATCCTTGCGCCGGTGGTCGACGCGATGTCGGCTGCCCGGGCGCGGAGTTGTTCGTTGGGCCACAGCGATCGTGGGGCCGCGATGCGCACGTCCATGCCGAGCATCGCCCCGGTGACGAGCAGTGACCGGGCAGTGTTGTTACGCGCATCGCCGAGGTAGCAGTAGGCGATTTCGGTCGGGTGCCTGTAGCTGTGCTCGTGCATCGTCAACATGTCGGCCAACATCTGCGTCGGGTGCCATTCGTCTGTGAGACCGTTCCAGACCGGCACCCCCGCGAACTCGCCGAGAATCTCGACGGTGTCCTGGGCGAATCCGCGATATTCGATGCCGTCGAACATCCTTCCGAGGACACGGGCAGTGTCCTTGACGGACTCCTTCTTCCCGAGTTGCGAGCCTGACGGGTCGAGGTAGGTGACATGGGCGCCCGGGTCATGCGCGGCGACCTCGAATGCACATCGTGTGCGGGTGGACGACTTCTCGAAGATCAGGGCGATGTTGCGCCCGCCGAGAACAGGACGTTCGTACCCGCCGATCTTCGCTGCCTTCAGTGTCGCCGAGAGGGCGATCAGGTAGCGCAGCTCGTCGGGCGTGAAGTCGAGTTCTTTGAGGAAGTTCCGGCCGTTCAGGTTGACAGGCATCGGTCAGCTCGGATCACGTTGGATCGGACACGTCATGCAACGCGGGCCGCCTCGGCCACGACCGAGTTCGCTCCCGCTCACCGAGATCACCTGGATCCCGTTGTTGGCCAACATCCGGTTGGTGGTGACGTTCCGGTCCCAGCCGATGACGACTCCCGGCGAGAGCGCGAGGAAGTTCGTGCCGTCGTCCCATTGCTCGCGCGCAGCAGCGCGCATGTCCTCGTCGGCGGTGAGGATCCTCACCTTGTCGATCTCGAGCGCCTCGGCGATTGCCTTCCACAGATCGTGGTTGTGGGTCATCGAGTATCCGTCGTCCTCGCGCTGCAGCGTCCAGGACCGAAGGTTCTGATCGAGGTAGGGGTAGACGATGAAGGTGTCGTGACCGACCATGCTCATCACGGTGTCGAGGTGCATGAACGCATGGGAGTGGGGGAGTTCGACGGCGATCACCCGTTCAGCCGCGCGATGAGCGAACAGCTCCGTCGCCAGCATTTCGACAGCCATCGCGTTGGTGCGTTCGCCCATACCGATCAGAACGGTGGAGTTGCCGATCACGTGTACGTCACCGCCCTCGAGCGTCGCCGGCTGGTGGTCGGTGTCGTCCTCGCCCGCCCAGTAACGGAAGTCGGCGCTGGCGAAGTGAGGGTGATAGCGGTAGATCGCCCGGCTGTGCAAGGTCTCGCGTTGCCGGGCCGGCTTGGCCATCGTGTTGACGCTGACTCCGTTGTAGATCCAGCACGAGTTGTCGCGTTGGAAGAGATGATTCGGAAGCGGAGAGAGGACCAGGTCGTCACGGCGCATCGAGCTCCAGCGAAGGCTGTGCACCTTCTTCGGATGGAGATCGTTCTTGGTGATTCCGCCGACCAGGTACTCGGCCAGCGTCTGTCCGTCGGCATCATCGGCAAGGCGACGGAGCGGTTCGACCAGTGCGGGGCCGACCACCTCGGGAGTGCAGACCCGATCGAGGACGTAGTCGCGCGCGTCCGGTATCTCCAGTGTTTCGGCGAGCAGGTCGGCGAAGTGGTGCACGATGACGCCCTGTGCCTGCAGGGCCTGCACGAACGCGTTGTGCTCGTCGACCGCCCGGCCGGCCCACAAGATGTCGTCGAACAGCAAGGATTTGATGTTGTCCGGCGTGAGGCGGGACAGTTCGAGACCTGGGCGATGCACGATGGCCTGGCGGAGTTTGCCGACCTCGGAGTGGACGCCGAGCGCTGGTTGGTGTGCTTCGTGATGCATGACTGAATCTCCTTGTTGATGGGTGCGCAGTTGCGCAGCGTGCTCAGCCGACCTCTGACGAACTGAGTTCGTCGGCGAGTTGTGCGGCAGTGACTTCGGCCGGCTCGCTCGCTTGCCCGAGGCGCTCGCGGCGTGCCTTCAGGAACGAGTAGATGGGGATGCCCACCAGGAACAGCAGAACTGCCTGGTACACCGCCTGATAGCCGGCAGCGAATGCAACCCACAGCGAGAACAGGACACTCGACCCGGCGATGGACAGGTCACGGGCCAACGCCCAGCCGTCGACCTTGCGCCGACGTGACGCCAGATAGGCGAGCTGCGCGCACGCCGAGAACAGGTAGGGGATGGCGACCGTGACGACCGACAGGTAGACGAGGTAGGTGAACACCTTGAGCCCGGTGTTTCCGCTGTACGCGAACGCCATCAGAACCGAGGCGACGATGGTCGAGACGATGATGCCGAACCATGGTGTTCCGTCGGCGCGGACCTTCGCGAATTGGGGGAGGAAGAGTCCGTCCTCGGCCGCGGCTCGTGGCATTTCAGCGGTGACGAGGGTCCAGCCGTTGAGGGCTCCGATGCCCGAGATGACCGCTGTGAGGGCGACGATCTTGCCGACCCACGTGGCGTGTCCGAACATGGTTTGGAAGGCGTTGACGAATGGTGCGCCGTTGCCGACGAGTGAATCGTGGGAGACGAGGCCCATCACGGCTGCGGTGACGAGGAGGTAGAGAATCGCACTGGCCGCGGTGCCGAGGACCGACGCCCGTCCGACGTTGCGACGCGAGTTCTTGACCTTCGCGGCGGCGATCGATGCGCATTCGACTCCGATGAAGGAGAAGAGGGCGACGCCGGCGGCAATGCTGATCCCGCTGTAGAGGCTTCCTCCGGTTGCGTTGAACGGTCCGAAGTTCGACGTCTTGACGTAGAACCAACCAACGACACCGACGACGATCAGGGGCAGGAACTTGAGCACGACCGTGACGTTCTGGAACCATGCCATCTGTCGAACGCCGACGAGGTTGATCGCTGCGGGTATCCACAGACCGGTCAGAGCAATGCCGAAGTTGGTCCACGACGACGGGTTCGTGATGCCGAACAACGAGTCCACGTACAGCACCCACGACGCCACGATCGCAGCGTTACCGGCGAAGGCCGTGATCCAGTAACACCACGCGGTCAGGAATCCGGCGAAATCACCGAACTCGTGCTTCGAGTACGCATACAACCCACCGTCACTGGTCGGGATCCGTTTCGTCAACTGGCCGAACATCGCTCCGAGGAGAAGTGCTCCGACACCGATCACCCCGAGGACGAGCAGCGAACTGGTCCCGGCACCGGCCATCACCGCTGGCATGGTGAACACACCGGTACCGATGATGCTGCCGATCACCAGAGCTGTCGCTGACGGGAGGCCCAGCGCCCGAGCTCGTCTCGTCATCGGGTCCGCTGAGGTGGTGTCCACGATGTCGATGCTCGGAGGCGTGACCGGCAGGCGGGTCGCAACGGCTGGATTGTCTGTCATGGATGGCACGTGAGCTCCTTGGCGGTAGCGGGTCAGACGGCCTGCCCCCTGCTCACCTTGCTCCGAGGGGAGCATCTCCTCCAGAGGCTTTGGGCTCTATTCGTCAATGCATCGTCGTGGTGTTGCGGACGAAGCGGGATGCTCTCCGGACGATGCGATGTTCGTGTCGTTCCTGATGACTGCGATGGTGCCGGTGCGGTCGGTTCTCCGACGAATAGAAGCGGGCCTTGGCCACTTCGATGAGAACGAGATAGACGCCGATCATGCCGATCAGGATCAGGAAGAAGGCCAATGGGAGTGTCGTGAAACCGAGCACATGCGCGAGCGGTGTGAACGGCAGCGCCACTCCGACGAGTGCGCTGGCGACGGGCGTGATCAACATTGCTCGGCTCGGCCGGCTGCGGAGGAACGGCACCCGCCTCGTACGAATGAGGAACACGACGAGTGTCTGTGTGGCGAGCGACTCGACGAACCATCCGGTGCGGAACTCGCTGTGGTTGGCGTCGAGGATCTTGATCATCACGAAGAAGGTCGCGAAGTCGAACAGCGAGCTGACCGGACCGAAGACCATCATGAAGCGGCGGAGGAACACGATGTCCCAGGCGGCGGGTCGAGCCAGCACTTCGGCGTCGACATTGTCGGTCGGGATCGCCAATTGGCCGACGTCGTAGAGCAGGTTGTTGAGCAATATCTGCGACGGAAGCATCGGCAGGAACGTGAGGAACAACGAGGCGCCCGCTGCGCTGAACATGTTGCCGAAGTTCGACGATGTCGCCATCAGCACGTACTTGAGTGTGTTGGCGAAGATCCGTCGGCCCTCGAGCACACCGTCGGCCAGCACGCCGAGGTCCTTGTCGAGCAGCACGATGTCGGCCGCGTCCTTGGCGACATCGGTCGCCGAATCGACTGAAATGCCGACGTCGGCGACATGCAGCGCGACCGCGTCGTTGACACCGTCACCGAGGAAGGCGACATCCGTACCACCACGTCGGGCCACCTTGACGATGCGCGACTTCTGGTCCGGACTCACCCGCGCAAAAATTGTGGTGTGCGGAATTGCATCGGCGAGCGCATCGTCATCGAGCAGATCGATGTCGCGGCCGCTCAGCATGCCGTCGACGTGCATGCCGATATCCCGACAGACCTTTGCTGCGACGGCACCGTTGTCGCCGGTGATGATCTTGACGGCGATGCCGAGCCGGCCGAGTTTGGCGATGGACTCTCCGGCGTCAGG
>JAYTRT010000333.1:0-1720 GCA_043746045.1 Actinomycetota bacterium
GCCCGCCGGATGACGTCGTGTTGGAACGCCGCGTCACCCGGCTTGCCGAGCGGTCGACCAAGCGGAAACTCGCAATGCAACACCCGCGGCGGTGCGACCTTGACGGCCATCTCGCGCACCGACGACAACACCACGGTCGCGATACCTGCCGCTTCGAAAACGTGGGCGAGCACACTCACGGTGCGCGTGCACAGCGGTCAAACCGGAGTCAAGAGCACCACATCGACGCCATCGGCACGCAACGCTGCAGCCGCAGCAGGTCCGCTGTCCAGACGGATCGTCGCGACGTCGTCGGGTTGGTTGCCGGCGAACGACACATGTTGCGGAGCGACCGCGCCGATGACTCCCTGCGTGGCGAGCTCCTCGAGACGGTCGATCGGATAGACGACGTTGAGATCCATCGCGATCGCGGCCCGGTCGAAGTTCGGGCTCCAATGACCGAGAATCAGATCGCGACGGTGCCGGTCGATCAGCCTGAATCCCGTATCACCGCCTGCGAAGGCTGCGTCCTCTGGGGTGTGCAGCGCCGCCGATGTCACGATCGCGACGGTCGAGGTTGCGAGCGGCGGCGGTATCACGAATCCCGGGTCCGAGAAGCTGGGCGCCGACAGCGTCGCCGAGTGTGCCCGCATTGCCTGATCACCGTTCATCGCGGTCCCCTTTTCTGATGGTGGTGTCGATCGTTGTCGTCTCGCGGACCGTAGCCCCAACTGCACGGCAGTGCTGACCGCAGAATCGAAACATTTAGACGACATCGCAGCATCGCCTCGGCGGCCTGCGAGGATCTTTGGGCAAGGCAACTGAAAGGGTCCCCCGATGAACGCGACCACACGACGCAGGCGGCGATGAGCACGGCGAGTTGGGCGCGGTTCGACGTGCGGTCGAGATGCTTCGTGGTGGCCGCAGCTCGAATCGCGGCAGGGTTGTTGTGGCTCGCCAACCTTCACTGGAAAGTCGCTCCCAATTTCGGCCAGGACAATGGCGGCGGCCTCTACAAATACACGCGCTCGGCCGTCGACACCCCGGTCTGGGGCGTCTGGAAGTCGATCACCGAGCACGTCGTTCTCCCCAACTTCCACCTGTTCGGGTGGATCGTGATCCTCACCGATGGTGCGATCGCAGCGCTCCTTCTGATCGGTTACCGAACTCGAATCGTCGCGCTCGTCGGTGCGTTCAACGCGATCCCCATCTTCTTGTCGGTCGCGTATCGCGCCAACGAGTGGCCGTGGAGCTATGCGCTGATCTTCTTCCTGCACCTGATGCTGTTCGCCGTCGCACCCGGCGACCATGCTCCGCACATCGACATGGCACTGCGCAACGGACCCAGCGCCCGTCATCGTGCGTTCGTCGTGCTCGGTGCCGTCGCCGTGAGCGTCGGCGCGATCGGCTGGTATCTGGCCAGGGACGTCGGCTTCGCAAGTCGACACGTCGCCATGTTCGGATTCGCGAAGATGGAGCTCAAGTTGCTGTGGTTCAACGGCCTCACCGCACTGTTGACGATCTGCTTTGGGGTGACTCTGCTCGTCGGAAGCCGATTCCGGTTGGCTGGGCTCATCGCTTCGATCGGGTTCGCCGCGATGGCAATCGTGGCGTTGCTCCAAGAGAACTGGAGCAACGTCTCAGCAGGCGCCCCAGCGATTGTTGGCACAGCGTCCAACGCGGCGTTCTGGGCAATGTTCGCCGTCGGCGCGGGCGTGATGTGGTCCGCTGATCGTCATCG
>JAYTRT010000334.1:0-1719 GCA_043746045.1 Actinomycetota bacterium
CTGCGGATTCGTGAGGTGATGGACCGGAGACAACCGGATCACTCTGGACGTCGGGCGACAACGACCGCCGACAGGCCGAATGGTAGGTCGAAACGTCGGAGCAGCCGACGCTCGGCCCGCGCCGCGAGCGCCAGCGAGCCACCCAGGCCACCCTGGTTGCGTCCGACGTCGCTCTTGCTCGCTCCCCGCTCGAAAAGATGCATTGCGTACGCTGGGGGAACGAGGAAGCTGTACGCACCGGTGGCGCGAAGTACGTCCAGCCCAGCGGACTCGGCAATCTCGCGCAGGCCGCTGATGCTGAACCGACGCGCCGCCTGGGTCACCTCGTCGTGGCTGCGCCACAGGCGCTGCCCTCCGGGTTCGATGAGGCAGATCGTCGCACCTGGTTTGGCGACGCGAGCGAACTCGCGAACGACCACGGCAGGGTCCGGATTCATCCTGTGGTACAGCGCTGTGACGCACATCACCGCGTCGAAGGACTGGTCGGCGAACGGCAGGTGATTGAGGTCACCGCGCGTCACCCTGTAGCCGGGGTGGTCGGTACGAGCCGTCTCCAGTGCGAATGGTTCGTAGTCGATCAGGACCGTGGGTGCCCGATCGGCCAGCCACCCTCCCGTGGCCCCCGTCCCGCCGGCGGCATCCAGGTAGAGAGCGGTTTCTGCCGGCCGGAGATGGGGTTCGATCAACTGCTTGAGCAGGGCGCGGGTGCTCTCGTACCACCAGTGTTGATCACCGTTCTCCGCCATCAGACGGTATTCCTGTTCGTCCACGGAACCAAGTGTGGCAGCAGAAGTCGCCGTGCGATGCAGTAGCTTCGACGCGTGATGCAGCACGACCGGGGGGAAACGACGGCTGATTTGCGCGGAACCGTCTGTGTCGTGACGGGTGGTCTGGGATTCATCGGTTCCAATCTCGTTCACCGGCTCGTTGCCAAGGGCGCGACAGTCCGCGTGATCGACGCGCTGGTGCCGTCCCATGGTGGCGATCGTCGCAACGTGGACGGTCTGGACATCGCGATCCTGAATGCGAGACTCGGCGACGATCTTGTCGCTGACGTGATCGCGGGCGCCGATCTGATGTTCAACTTCGCCGGTCAGGTCAGCCACACGGCGTCGATGATCGATCCGCAGCTCGACCTGCACTTGAATGCGCTGGATCATGCACAGCTGCTCGAGACCGTACGCCGGGTCAACCCGTCGTTGCGGATCGTGCATGCGTCCACCCGCCAGGTGTATGGCCGCGTCGACAGGCTCCCCGCCGACGAAACCACGGCTGCGAACCCCGTCGACGTCAACGGCGTCGCCAAATTGGCGGGCGAACAACTGCACATGGTCTACAACCACGCTCACGGAATTCCGTGCACATCATTGCGGCTGAGCAACGTGTACGGACCGAGGCAGCGCTTGACGAGCGACGGTCTCGGCTTTCTGCCGGTGTTCTTCCGTCGAGCCCTTCGCGGCGAGCAGATCGACATCTTCGGCGACGGTTCGCAACAACGCGACTGTCTGCACGTCGACGACGTCGTCGATGCAGCCCTTGCCGCAACAGCCGATGCGGCCGTCGGTCGGATCTACAACGTCGGAAACCAGAACGCACACAGTCTGTCGCACATCGCTGCGCTCATTTCGGAGGCAGCGTCCAGCGCCATCCCTGTGCGGTACGTCCCGTTCCCGGACGACCACCAGCGGATCGACATCGGCTCGTTCATGACCGACAGCG
>JAYTRT010000335.1:0-16571 GCA_043746045.1 Actinomycetota bacterium
CCGGCATCACCGGCAGCATCACGGCAATCGGCATCACGGCGACGTTCGCACGAGCACTTCGACGCCCGCGACTCTGGTCAGTTTCTCGTAGTGCGCGGCGACGAGCGCAGCGGTGCGCCCGCTGATGTCGCAGGTCTGCGGCAGCTGGTAGATCGCAATGTACCGAGGTGCCCTCGTCGGTGACGAGATCAGGCTGCGCAGCGTGTCGAGAGCGTGCGGCACCATCCCCACGTTGTCCTCCCACAGATACGGGATCAACGGATCCTGACCCGCATCGGCATAGAAACTCGCGCTCGCACACATGACGTACAGCGTGTCGCCGGGGGACCGGTAGTGCCGGAACCAGCTGGCGAGGTCGGCTGTACTGGCCAGCCGGTCGTCGCCGCTGGCGACGACCGGGAACTCTCGGTTGCTGAGCACCAGGACCTTGATCGTGTTGACGTACGTGGGGATCAGCAGCACCAGCGCGATCGCAAGCGCGAAGCGGACACGAATCCGTCGCGTCACCAGGACGGCCGCCAACACGGACAGGGCAGGGCAGAGCGTGATCCAGTAGTGACGGTGGAATTGACCCCCGGTCAGGAACGCGACGGTCGCGGCGACAGACCACACGAACACCAGACCCGCCGAGCCTCGACCGATTCCCGCGGCAATGCCGTCTGCCGCGCTGTCGGGTGACGAGGCTCGTGGACTGCCGGGTGGCGAACGTCGCCGGCGCCGGATCCACGAGGTGCCCAGCGCCACACAACCAACGATGGCCACGGCGAGCAGCGGCCAGATCGTCGGGCGGGCAACGCGGGCTGTTGTGAAGAACCGGTCCCAGTCCGCGCCCTTGATCGCGCTGCGCTGATCGAGCCGGTAACCGGCAAAGGCGTACCACCAGCTTGAGAATCCGGTCAGCGCGCCATGCACGGCGAGTACTGCGATCACGATCAACAATCCGCCGATCAGCCGAGCAGTCGCGAGCAGTGCGACACGAGGCGTCCGCCACCGGGCGATCACGGCGATCGCCAGCCACAGACCGATCGCCAGCAGGCCCTCGAAACCCGACTGTTTGACCGATATCGCGCAACCGGCCATGACCCCACTGAGGATCATCAGCCACTGCTTGTCGGTGCGCCGTAGCGCAGCACACGCTGCCGCCAGACCAGCGACTGCGAACGGAGCACTCAACAGTTCCCCGTTGGCGAGGTGACCCTCGATTGCCGGGCTCGCCGCGCTGATCGCAACCAGGACGGCTGCGATCGCTCCAGCCGAGCGGCCGGCCAACAACGTTGCCGTGACGCCCACGGCGATCACCAGGGCTGCGCCGAAGATCATCGCCATGATGCGCACCGAAGCAACGCTGCCGCCCGAAACCCAGTCCCAGACCCGGAAGATCACCAGCAGGCCCTGTGGTCGGTCGACCCAGACGTCGCGATAGAGCACCTTGCCGTGCGCCCATGCTCTGGCGATGGCCAAGAAGCCACCCTCGTCCGAGGTGATCGGGGTCCAGAACGACCGCAACCGGATCAGGACGCTCAGCGCGACGCCGATCGCGATCGAGGGCCACGGCTGCGATCGCTCAGGCGCTCTCCCGGTGCCGGCGGCCGCCTCGGTCTCGTCGGATCCGCCTGTTCCGAGCATCGCCCGACGATACGGGTCCGAGTGGTCGATGTCCTGGCATGTCGGCCGGTCACGGAGTCCCTCGGTCGGTTCTTCGACGTCCGTACCCTCCGGGTACATTGATGAGTGATTCGCTCGTGTACCGGGTGACAGTGAAAAGGGGTCAGTGAAATGAAGTCGCGCGCTGCGGTTCTCTGGGGTGTCGGTCAGGAATGGAAGATCGAAGAGGTCGAGGTCGACCCGCCAAAGGTCGGCGAAGTGATCGTCAACTGGAAGGTCGCTGGACTGTGCCACTCGGACGAGCATCTCGTCACCGGTGACATGGTGCCGCCAGAGGAGTACTGGCCGTTGATGGGCATCGAGAACTTCTTCCCGATCCTCGGTGGACACGAAGGCGCCGGCATCGTGATCGAAGTCGGCCCCGGTGTCACCAGCCTGGCTGTCGGCGATCACGTTTCGGCAAGCTTCGTTCCCAGCTGTGGACGGTGCAAGAGCTGCTCCACCGGTCATCAGAACCTCTGTGACAACGGATCAAAGACCTTCGTCGGCGGAATGATCACCGATGGCACCCATCGCCATCACATCGATGGCAAGCCGGTCACACTGATGGCCAAGGTCGGAACGTTCAGCGAGTTCGCATGCGTCTCGGAGATGTCGTTGATCAAGGTCGAGGCCGACCTGCCGCTCGAGTGCGTCGCGCTTGTCAGCTGTGGCGTCGCCACCGGCTGGGGTTCGGCAGTCAGCCGGGCCGGTGTCAGTGCCGGCGACAATGTGGTCGTCGTCGGCATCGGTGGCATCGGCATCAACGCAGTGCAGGGTGCGGCGATGGCCGGCGCGATCCGCGTCATCGCGATCGATCCCGTCGAGTTCAAGCGTGAGAAGGCAATGGAGATGGGCGCCACCCATACCTTTGCCTCGATGGAAGAAGCTTTTGCACCAGTGCAGGAGATGACCTGGGGCGCCATGGCCGACAAGGTGATCATGACCCCGAGCGTGATGTACGGCGACATGATGGCGCTGGCCGGCTCGATGACCGCCAAGGGTGGGACCATCGTCGTCACCGCCGTTGCCCCGATGGGCCAGACCGAGTCGTCGATCAACCTGTTCGAACTGGCGATGATGAACAAGGAGATCAAGGGAACGATCTTCGGTTCTCTCAATCCTCGGGCCGACATCCCCAAGCTGCTCGGCCTGTACCGCGAGGGACAGCTCAAGCTCGACGAACTGATCACGGCCCGGTACCCGTTGGAGCAGATCAACGAGGGCTACCGCGCGATGCGCGACGGCGAGAACATTCGCGGCGTCGTCGTCAGCGACGCCTGATCCAGCTGTTCATCCGATGATCGACCGCGCCCTGCTCGAACGGTTGGGCACGCATGTCGTTGGCCGCCAGCGCGAGGTCGAACTCGTGCTGGCGGCGCTCGACGCCGATCGCCATGTGCTGCTCGAAGGGCCGCCCGGTACCGGCAAGAGCACGTTGTTGCGCGCAGTCGCGACCGAACTCGCGTTGGGTTTCGAGTTCGTCGAGGGCAACGCCGAGCTGACGCCGGCGCGGCTGGTCGGCCACTTCGATCCGGCGCGTGTGTTGACCGACGGATACGACCCGGATGTCTTCGTCGACGGACCGTTGATCAGCGCGATGCGCGAGGGATCGCTGCTGTACGTCGAAGAGATCAACCGCATCCCGGAAGAGACCCTGAACGTTCTGATCACCGTGATGAGCGAACGCGAACTGCACGTCCCACGACTCGGTCGGATCGCCGCTTCGGCAGGTTTTCGACTGGTTGCGGCGATGAACCCGTTCGACGCGATCGGCACGGCACGGATCAGCGGTGCGGTGTACGACCGTGTCTGTCGACTATCCGTCACGTATCAGAGCGCGGCGGAGGAACAGTCCATCGTCGTCCGTTCGGTGCGAGCGGATGCCGACCTGCCCTCGGCCGAATGGATCGCCAAGGCAGTCGAAGTCGTCCGTCGGACGCGCACACACCACGAGTTGCGCGTCGGATCGTCGGTGCGCGGTGCGATCGATGCCAGTGCCGTTGCCGTCTCGTTGGCCCGGCTGCGCGGCGTCACTGCGGACGATCTCCAGGTCGGTCTCGATGCCGCGATCGTCGCATTGTCAGGCCGGGTTCGAGTTCGCGAGGGAAATCAGCGATCGAGCGAGGACATCATCACCGATCTGTGGCGCTCGGTGTTCGATGCTCCGGCGGACGGCGCGACGGGCGATGGTGATGGTTCGGGAAAAGTCGCGGCCCCGACCGGGGCCACCAGTTCCCACTGACCAAAGAGGGTGCCGAGGCCGACGAGGCGATTGCCGAGAGTGGTCGCAAGACGACATCGCGCCGCGAACTGGCGCGGAACCCACAGTTCGAACAGATCTCCCCAGAGGTCGGTGAACTCGACGAGGCAGCGGTGCAGGACGGGCTGGACCAGGATCCCGACCAGATGATGGCGATGCTGGCCGATCTCACCGCAGCCACGGACCCGCGGCTACGCGAGCTGGCCAAACGACTGGCGGCGCAGTTGTTCCTCGACGTCAGTCGGCGCGGTCCGGTGACACCGCGAGGTATCGGCAAGCTGGTTTCGCAGCCCTACAGCGCCGACGGTGGCGACCTCGACATCGATGCAAGCATCGAAGCAATCGCGCGTGCCGGCGGGGTCGGCGCGCACGGCCGACGAAACGCCATCGATCCCGATGGTCTGCGGATCCGCGGTTGGGCCAAGCCGGGAACGGCACTGTGTCTGATGGTCGATCGGAGCGGCTCGATGGGCGGTAAGCCGTTGGCCACGTCTGCGGTTGCGGCGGCCGCTGTTGCCTGGCGCGCCCCCGCCGACTACAGCGTGCTGGCCTTCGCCAAGGACATCGTCGTTGCCAAGTCGCAGGACGTGCACAAGGACAGCGAACGGGTGGTCAACGACGTACTCACCTTGCGCGGCTTCGGCACCACCGATGTCGCCGGTGCACTGCAGGTTGCACACTTTCAGCTGATGCGTTCCAAGGCCGGGCGGCGAATCGCCGTGCTGTTGTCCGACTGTCGGGCCACCGTCGATGGCGATGTCGTGGCCGCCGCCGCCGCACTCGAGGAGCTGTTGATCATCGCCCCGACCGGCGACAGTGAAGAAGCCGAGAAATTGGCCGCGGCCGTCGGTGCCAAGCTGCGAACCGTCGCTGGCCCCGCCGAGGTGGCGGCGGCCCTCTCGTCGCTGCTCGACAATTGAATCGGTCGATGCCGTCGGTCGGGCGCTCGGCCGAGGCAGCCGGCTGGTGTTGTGTTCGAGGCGATCAGCCGGGTTTGCGGTCGGCCTTTTTGGCCTGCTTCACTTCCCGCTTCTCCTTGAGCGACTTGCCGGTCTTCTTGGCACTCGGCTTTTGCGGTGATTTCTCCGGCATGGTGCGCTCCTCGGGATAGGAACCGAACCCTATCCCCGGAACGCCGGAGCTGAGTCGTGTCAGTGGCCAGCAGAAAGTGTCCACTGGTGGCCAACAGATCCGTTGTCGAGATGAACGCTCTGCGTGATGAATCCCCATGGTCTGACTGCCCGTTGCTCGCCGCGTCTCCGGCGGTATGGGGCACGCCGAGGCGTATGTATGCCGGTGCTCCTCGGTCGCACGTTCGATAGCGGTGTTGTGCGACGCGCGTTATGCGCTGTCTGCACCAGACCCGAGGCACATCAGGATCACTCGGCGCTTTCGAATGCACAGCTCTCCGCATGCGGTGAGGGTCAGCTGATATTCGTCTGCGTGAACGGCGCGACCTCAACGACGTCGTCGCTGAACAGAACGGGGTCTTCCGCCGTTGTGTCGACGGGATCGGCCGTGGCATCGATGGGTGCGTCGTCCGGGCCTATATGGCCGAGGATAGCTTGCGACGGGTTTGTCGGCGTGCGAGGCCGCATGATGGGAGACGATGCGGAAGCGCCGATTGGGGCGGGTCGCACACCCGCCCGTCAGTCGTGATCTTGAGTGCGCGTTCTGTTCGTTTCGCGCATTTCCGAGTTGGGACAGCGGCAGATCTGATCGGGATCAGTCGAGGCCGAGAACGGTCAGGATCGCTTCGTCTATCGCCCACATTTCCGACGAGGTGAGACGGCCGACTCGACGCCCGAGGCGCTGCACGTCGACGGCGCCGAGCTGTTCGACCAGCACGCGAGTCGAGCCCCCCGATACCTCGACCTCCGGACGGAACGACGCCGGCCGGGCTCTGCGAGACGTCGGAGCGACGACCACCACCGAACGGGGGAGCAACGCATCCGACTGGACGACGAGACCATACCGCTCGCCCTGCTGCTCATGGCCAAGACCCTTGGGAACCTTGAAGCGGTAGACGTCACCCCGCTGCACGCATTGCCTCCATCATCGAGGCCACGGCGAGCATCTCAGCACGATCATCGGCGTCCACTTCGAGGGCGGCAGACTCTCGAGCAACCTCGTGACGCCTTCGCATACGCTCTGCGGACGCCATGAGCGACATCCGGATCGCCTCGGACCGGCTCAGGCCCGTCGCTTCGAGCATCCGCAGTGCCTGTTCTGCATCATCATCGAGCCGGACCGAAATCGCTTTCGCCATACGTCAAGTATGACAGAACGTCATACCCACCACAACCGCATCGGGACGTCGTACATGTGGACTTTGAGACGTGGAAACGCTTTCGTGTTCGATCACCCGGCGATACCCTGCTGACCTCGATCTGCCGCTCGGTACTGGTCGTTCTGCGTCGTCGTTGCGCTTGCGCCGGGATCGACTACCGGCCAGTCTGGGCGCATGATCGGCGGGGGCGAGGTGGATGAGATCGTCCAGAGGCAGTGGCTCGATTGGCTCGCTGAGATCACCGACGGAGACGGGATCACCGGGTTCGATGCTGGCGGGTGGCCCGCGACCACGTGGGTGCTGCATTCGATCTACGAGGATCAGGCGGTCACAGGTGAGGCAACACACGACGACTTTCGGCATGCTCGCCTGGCGGCGGGCCTCGACACTCCAATCATGATCGGCTCCGTCAACCTTGATAGTGAAACGACGGTGATTGGTGGCTCGCTCGGCATGAGCGAGCCACCGGGCGGGAATTGGGCGCGGCTGCGATGGCATGAGCTCGCGGCGCGTCTGGCGATCGACTTCGCGGCCAACCACGTGCCTCCGTGCTTCCGGTGGTTTCCCTATCGGAGTTGGCCCGCGAGACTCGATCCCCCCGACGAAGGATCGCTCGATGAGGCATCGTTGGCGGCGCTGGTCGATCAACTGGGGGTGTTGTCCAGCGAGGGTCGATCGACTCGATGCGTCGCCTACTACTGCCCCCTCGCGAATCGCGGGAACTTTGACGAGACGTGGATGTGCGAGGTCGAGCTACGGGACCTACGGACGCTGGTTGACCCGTCTCAGGGTCAGTCCGGAACGCCGAGCAACTGGTGGGCACCCGACAAAAGTTGGATGGTCTACACGGACTGGGATCTCTGGGCGACGAAGGTCAGCGGAACCTCCGCGTTGATCGCGTCAATCGAAGCCGATCAGCGTCTGGAGTGCGTGCGCTGGAGCCAGCCAGACGGCGACGGCTAGCGCCGATCTGCCGCTCGACGCTGGTTGTTCTGCATCAGCAAACGCGCTTGCGTCGAAGAGCCGGACCGGGCAATATGCGCTGTCAATGGGCGTTCAGGATCTGATCATTCGGGATGCCCGTGTGGATGACGCCCAAGCGATGGGTCACGTTCATGTTCGAGCGTGGCAGATGGCGTATCGAGGCGTCATGCCCGACGAGTATCTTGACGGCCTCCGGGCAGAAGACCGGGTTGAGATGTGGCGCGGCCAGATTTCTCGAGCCGACCGGCCGCCGCTTCTGGTTGCTGTCGTGGCAGGCGAGGTCGTTGGGTTTGCGGCGTTGGGCGCCGAGCAATCGACCACCTCGCCGTCGTGCGGTGAGCTGTACGCGATGAACCTCGACCCCGTCTACTGGGGCCAAGGCATCGGACGAGCGCTCTTGCACGACGTTACTGACGCGCTCGTTTCGCTGGGCTATGACGAGGCCGTGCTCTGGGTTGTCCCGGAAAACCAGCGCGCGCGATCTCTCTACGAGTCCGAAGGCTGGAGTGCAGATGGAGGTCTCGCCACCCAAGACATCCTGGGTGTGACGGTCACCGACATCCGCTATCGGAAGCTATTTGAGGGCTTACCTCCCCACGTGTAACTGCCGATCGATCACGGTCACTCTGCGCCGTGGTCGGGCAACCTCGTGCGTGCAGGACACAAGCCGAGCATTTGTGACCCCCGATTTGATCGATCAAGCCTGCGCATCGGCTGAAACACACCTCACGAGGTCGAATCTGCTGCGAGGATGACCGCTGTGCGCCGCTACGAGGGGAAAGTATTCGACAGCGGCCGGTGGGTTGGCTTCGAGCTTCGCCCCGGCGACATCATCATCAGCACGCCGCCGAAGTGCGGCACGACGTGGACGCAGATGATCTGTGCGCTGCTCATCTTCCAGGAGCCGGAGCTGCCGCTGCCGTTGGACACGCTTTCACCGTGGATCGACATGGTGACGCGGGCCCGTACGGAACTGTTCGCCGAACTGGAGGCCCAGACACACCGCCGGTTCATCAAGACCCACACACCGCTCGACGGCATTGCCAACGATCCGTCAATCACGTACATCTGCGTCGGGCGTGACCCGCGCGACGTGGCGCTGTCGATGCACCGTCACATCGACAACATGGACGTCGGCGCGTTCGTCGGGGCGCGCGAGCGGGCGGCAGCGATTGACGGCGTCGAACTCGGGCCGTTGCCCGTGCCGCGGCCGCGCCCGGATGGCGATCGGGACCGCTTCTGGCAGTGGGTCGACGACGAGACGCCTTCGACGCGTTCGGGCGGGGTGTCGCTTCGGTTTACCATCGAGCACCTGCAGACGTTCCGGGACGCCGCCGACGATCTCGACATCGTGTTCTTGCACTACGACGAACTGAAGGCCGATCTGGAGAGGCAGATGCGGCAGTTGGCCGCGCACCTCAAAATCGAGGTCGCCGAGGATCGGTGGCCCCGCCTGGTCCAGGCGGCGACGTTCGAGTCGATGCGCAGCAGAGCCGACATGACGGTGCCCTGCGGTGGTCGGGAGCATTGGATTGACCCCGCTGCGTTCTTCAGCCGCGGAACGAGCGGCCAGTGGCGTGACCTCCTCGACGCTGCCGACCTCGCCCGTTACGCCGAACGGGTGCGGGCACTTGCGTCCGGTGACCTGGTGGCGTGGTTGCACCGTGAGCCGATCGACTGAATCCCGGTTCGCCACTCGCTTCTCGGACGGAGCGCAAAACTGCCGCTCGGCGCTCGGCGCTCGTCATTCTGCATCGGTGATCGGGCTTGCGTCGAGAAGCCGGACCGGGCAATCGGCGCTGCAGGCGGCCCAGTTCTGCGGTCACGAACCGATTGGGTTTTCAGCGTCTGCTGGAAGCTTTTCCTGCGGGATCACGACAGGGTCGCCTTCGTCAGGGACGAAGATGGTGAGACCGGCGGTGCCGCACTCGATCCCCGTCGACGATGGGGACGGGGGAAGCGTGAGATAGGCACGAGGTGTGACGAAGTCGAAGACTTGGTCCGGGTACCCGAGATCTGTCGCCGCCGCAGTACACCTGGTACTCGCGGCGTCGACCGCGATGTTGGTCGATTGCGCAACCGTCGACGAGCCATCGCGACTTGTTGTGCTACCGCACCCGCCCAACGACGCGAGCCCCACGAGAACGAGCGCACATCTCAATCGACGGGCAACAACGGGCATGAAGGGCGAGCTTCTCACATCCTCGGGCGCCGTACATCGGCGGACATGACGGCCCCGCCCAACGTCGCGTACCGAACTGCCGATATCCCATCTCGGAAATACGCGAACCGAGCAGAACGTGCGCTCCGAAGTGCGAGGCGGCACGTCGCGATCTCTGGAGGCGCGGTTATTCCGGTGATCGTGTCGGGTTATTCCGGTGATCCGGGGGTGACACGCTTCCCGCGGTCTTTGTTGAGCGAAACTGTGATGATGGTGTCACGTGCTCACACCAGCGACGACGGCGAAGCAACCAGAGCACTACAGCGTGCGGTCCCGCCCGACGCAGCGCTCGAGTGGGTTGTCAAGGTCGCAGGCGCGAGATCAGTCGATGTCACAGAACGGATACCCGGTGGTTCGTCTCTGGCGATGCATCGAGTCACGGTCACCTTCGAGAACGGACATACCGCGCGACTCGTTCTGCGTCGCTATGTCCGTCCGGGCAAGTTGCTGAAGACCCCGACGTCGCTGCCCACGAGGCGGCGGTATTGGAACTCGTCGAACGGATCGCGACACCGACACCACGGCTGATCGGTGTTGACCCGACCGGCGACGAGGCTGGCACTCCGGCGGTGTTGATGAGCGAACTCGGCGGTCGACCGGATTGGTCGGCGGGTATGCGGTGGATGCGTCAGCTCGTCGAGGTCCTCGATGACGTCCACGCCATCGACGCCGACACGGCGAGGATGGTGCGTCCGTTCGCGGTGTATCGGCAGCAGTCGTACCAGTTACCGAAGTGGGTGACGAGGCCTGCGGTGTGGGAACGGGCGATCGTGATCTTTCACGGCCCGATCCTCGACGACGACCGGGCGTTCATTCACCGCGACTTCTACCCAGGCAACGTGCTGTGGCGTCGAAAGACGGTGACTGGTCTGGTCGACTGGGAGTCCGCCAGCGTCGGGTCGCGATCCATCGATGTCGCGCACTGCCGCTACAACTTGCTGTTCGACAGGTCGGACGCAACCGAGGTGTTCACACGCGAGTGGGAACGGCACACCGGCCGAATCTTCAACCGCTGGGCAGACATCGCCGTGATCATCGGCCTGCTCGACTCCCAGCGCCACAACGCGCCGGCCCAACGCGAACGCTTCGACATCGAAATGATGCTGCAGCGCGCCGTCAACGAGATCGACGGCGCATAACGCGCGCAAATCACGCCCGCCGAGGGTCCGGGATCAACCGTATAACCGCTCCCCGAACCGGCGATCTGTGCGCGTGACATTGCGTCCCCCAAGTGCTGGTATGTCGCGGTTCGGAACGTCCGGATGCCAATCACTGACAGCGGTCGAATGGCCATCATTGGGCAGTCCCACATGGCCGCCGCTGGGCAGAATCCGATGTCCGCCGACAGAGTCGCCGCGTTCAGGGGCTGCGTAGGTACGTGAGTACCGCCAGAACACGTCGGTGTTCAGTGTCGATGACGGGGAGTTCCAACTTGGTCAGGATCGACGTGATGTGTTTCTCGACGGCTCCGTCGCTGATGATCAGCAGTTGAGCGATGCCCGTGTTCGAGCGACCCTCGGCCATCAGGCTCAGCACTTGCCGCTCGCGTGGCGTCAGCATCGACAGCGGCTCACGACGTCGGCTGCGGGTCAGCAGCTGAGCAACGACCTCGGGGTCGAGCGCGGTGCCTCCCGCAGCGACGCGTCGGCAGGCGCTGATGAACTCGGCGACATCGGCGACACGTTCCTTGAGCAGGTAGCCGACGCCGACCGTACTGCCACCGAGCAGTTCGGTGGCGAAACTCTCCTCCACGTACTGCGACAGGACGAGAACCGGCGTGCCGGGGCGCACCGAACGCAGTTCCACTGCGGCGCGCAGACCTTCGTCGGTGAACGTCGGCGGCATCCGCACGTCGACGATCACGATGTCCGGATCGGTGCGCTGCACGGTTGCCAGCAACCTGCTCGCGTCGCCGAGTGCCGCAACGACTTCGGCGTCGTATTCGGCCAGTAGCCGGGTGATGCCTTCGCGCAGCAGAACAGAGTCCTCGGCGATCACGACCCGCATGGCAGCTCCACCGCGAGCACGGTCGGCCCGCCCGCCGGACTGGAGATGCGCAGTCGGCCCTCGACGGCTGCGATGCGGTCACGGAGGCCGCTCAAACCGCCGCCCGGATGTTCCACGGCTCCTCCGATCCCGTCGTCGTAGATCTCGATCATCAGCTCACCCGGCCGCTCGGTCACGTGTACCGATCCGCGAGTGGCACGACTGTGCTTGGCGATGTTGGCCAGTGATTCGGCCACGACGAAGTAGGCAGCCGCCTCGATCGGCGCAGGCGGCCGCCGGTCGAGCGTGACGTCGACGTCGATCGGCACCGGACTCCGGGCCGCAAGCGCGGACAGGGCCGAATCGAGGCCGCGATCGGTGAGGATCGACGGGTGGATGCCGCGAACCAGATCGCGCAGCTCGCTGATGGCCAGCTTCGCTTCCTCGTGGGCCCGGACCACGAGTTCGGTCGCGCGCTGGGGATCACCGCCGCCGGCCAGACGCTCGCGGGCGATTCCGAGGTCCATCGCCACCGCGACCAGCCGCTGTTGAGCACCATCGTGGAGGTCGCGCTCGATTCGGCGCAGTTCGGTGCTCGAACCTTCGACCGAGGCATCGCGGCTGACGGTCAATTGCTCGACCCGTTCGCTGAGGGCACGGGTCGGATCCGGCGAGAGCACCGCGCGCACGATGGCCGCATCGGCACGCGCCAGACCGAGCAGGATGCGCGGCGCTGCGATCAACATCGCCAGACCCAGGGCGCAGACGCCTGCGCCGTATCCGAAACGCCCCCAGCCGTGCAACACATACGTGCTGCCGAAGTGGTACGGCCCGCTCCCGCTGCTTTCGGGGATGAAGATCGCGGCGATCGGAAAGGCGGCCATGCCGACCGACACGCTCCACGTCACGACGGTGAGCGTGAAGGTCAGGATTCCCCACGGCAGAGCGATGAAGGCGAAGCCGACGCCGCGCCAACCGGCGCTGTCGCCGAGGACCTGGCGGGCACGGTGCCACCAACTGCCGCTCAGCGTCGGGCGAGGGAACGGTGGAAGCGTGATTCCGAGGAGCCCCCGAACCCGCCCCCGCTCGACGACCCCGATCAGCCGACCGACGTTGACGGTGCCGACGAGCAGTGGGATGCCGATCAGGGTCACCATCAGTCCAGCACTGGTCGACAGCAACGTCACGACGATCGTGAACCAGGCAATGCCGAATGCCAGGTTCAGCAGCAATTGCAGGGTGCTCGCCCAGGTGCGCCGCTGGAACAACGGACCGTACGCCCGGACGAGGAATCCGTGATGTTCGATCGCGACCGGCAGCGGCGGGGGTGGGAAGGTGGCGGTCGTCATCTCGTTGACCGGACCAATTCGGGTGCGCACTGGGCGACGGCGGACGGAGGATCCCACGAGCCGGCGGATCCGGATTCACCTGCGTCATCGGCTGCGGTGGCTTCGTGATGACGTTCGATGTCGAGGCGGGGGACGACCCGGTCGAGCCACTTCGGCATCCACCAGTTGCGCGTTCCGAGGAGTTCCATCGTCGCCGGAACCAGGACCATTCGCACGATTGTTGCATCGACGAGCACAGCGACGGCGAGACCGAGACCGATCAGCTTGATCGAGCGCAGGTCGCCGAGGATGAAGGTTCCGAAGACGCAGACCATGATCGCCGCAGCGGCGGAGATGATGCGTGCGGTCGAGGCCAGACCCTCGACGACGGCGTGACTGTTGTCTGCCGTCGAGGTGAAGCGTTCCTTGATCGAACTGAGCAGGAACACCTCGTAGTCCATCGACAATCCGAACACGATCGCGAACAGCATCATCGGAGCCCACGGCTCGATCGGCGCGCCGGACTCGACGCCGAACAGACTGCCGAGCCAACCCCACTGGAACACTGCCACCATCACACCGTAGGCGGCGCCGATCGACAGGAGGTTCATGACGACCGCCTTGAGTGGCACGAGCACCGAGCGGAACACGGCCATCAGGAGCAGGAAACTGAGCACGAGAACGGCGCCGATGAACACGGGGAGTCGTGACGACATCTTCTCGGCGAAGTCCACGTTCGACGCCGTCTGACCGCCGACGTGTGCATCCAAGCCGCTGGATGGGATCAGCTTCGTCCGCAGTTCGGCGACGAGGTGTTCGGTGGCGACAGCCTGCGGCGAACTGGTCGGAACCACCTGCAGCAGTTCGGCCGCACCCGATGCGCTGGGCACGAGGCCGCCGACGCTCGCAACCCCGCTGTTCGCCGCGATCGCGGTACGCAGAGCTTCGGCCGAAGCACGAGACGCAGCGTCTGGGGTCGGGATGGCGATCAGCAGCGGCCCGTTGGTTCCGGCGCCGAAGCCGTCGCTGAGGAGGTCATAGGCCTTGCGGGTGGTGGAGGCGGTGGGGTCGTTGCCGGAGTCGGCTCCGGCGAGGCGCATGCTCAGAACGGGGATGCCGGCCACCAACAGAACGGTCAGACCGCTGAGCGCGAACTTCAGCGGATGACGCTGGACGAGGCGGCTCCAGCGGTGCCACACGGTCTCGCGCTTGACCGTGTGCTTGCGGTGCACCGAGAACCGGTCGAGGTGGCGGCCGAGCACTCCGAGCAGCGCAGGGATCAGCGTCAGTGCGGCGAGGACAGCGACGAGGACAGCGGACGACGTACCGAGGGCGAGTCCGTAGAGGAACGGGAGACCCATCACGAACATGCCGAGCAACGAGATCATCACGGTGCACCCGGCGAACGCAACGGCGCGTCCGGCAGTGCTGATCGCCTCGACAACCGCGTCCGCCGACGACAGTCCTCGCTGCATCGCATCGCGATACCGGGTGACGATGAACAGTGCGTAGTCGATGCCCACGCCGATGCCGACCATCGATGCCACCTGCACCGTGAAGTCGGGTGTCTGCACCACGTTCGCCCACAGCGTCACCCCGGACAGACCGACGACGATGCCGATGATCGCGGTGATGATCGGCAAACCCATGGCAACGACGGAGCCGAACGCGATCAGCAGGATCACGACTGCGGCCAGTAGCCCGAACGCCTCGCTCGACGGCACGCTGCCGTTGTGGAATTGATTGCCGAGGAACTCGACCTGCGTGCCGGAAGCGGTCAATGGCCTGGCGACGCCCTCCAGGTTGTTCGCCAGATCGGTGTTGGCGCCGTTGTCGGTGCCGTTGCCCCGCACGTCGACCGACGCATAAGACGTCCGGCCATCTGCTGAGACGACGGGACCGTGCACTGCGGCGATGTCAGGAAGGCCGGACACCGTGTGGATGTAGGCGGTGATCGCTTGGCGAGATGCAGCAATGCCGTCGGCGCGATGGAACACGACGATCACCGAATCACCCGATGCGTCGGGGAACTCCGTTCGCAACAGTTCGTAGGCCTTGTCGCTGTCCGTCCCGGTCAGCCGACCACCACCGGAATACTTCGCGCCGTGCGAGCCGCTGAGGATGGACATGCCGACCGCTGCTGCGATCCACACCGCAATGACGATCCAGCGGCGGCGGTGACAGACGGACGCAAGTTTTTCGAGCATGGAACCAGTGTGAACAGGTACTGCCGTGGCCACCATCAGGCACCCCGGTGTCTCCAGAGGGGGGACAGCCCCACCCCAACCATGCCTCTGGCGATACCCGCGCGTAGACTTGTGCCTGTTGTGAGTTGGGGCGACGAGACACCATCGACCGGGCTGGTCACCGATCAGTCTGTCGACCGGCAGCATGTCGACCGGCAGCACGTTGGCCTGCAGACCGTCGATGTGCAGACCGTCGACGACCAGACCGCATCGCCGAATACCGTGACGCCGAAGAAGCGGGCGTGGTGGCTATGGGGCTGTGCGGGGTTGTTGGTCGTCGCGGTCCTCTTGCGAATCAGACGCTCGTGGCTGCCGCTCGGCGACAACGCACTGACGTGGATATGGACCAATGCCGTCGGGGGGCCACACACACCGTTGGTCGGCGGCGATGCCAGGTTCGGTTGGAATCATCTCGGACCGTGGCTGTTCTACCTGTTGGCCATTCCCTATCGGTTGCTCGGACGGTCGCCCCGAGGCCTGTTGATCGGTGCCGGCCTGATCAACATCGTCTCGGTGGTCGTGATCGCACGATGCGTGCGCTCGATCGTCAACGACTGGGTCGCGGCAGTGTTCTGTGGTGCGTGTGTGCTGTACCTGTTGACGGCCCCGGGGCCGTTCCTGGTCGATCCGTGGAATCCGTCGGTCGGTCAACTGCTGATCGTCGCGTCGATCGTGACCTGCTGGGCAGTCGTGGTCGGCGAGCAACGATGGTTGCCGTGGATGCTCGCTACGGGCAGCGTCGCAACGCAGGCCCACATCGCGTTCCTCCCGCCCTTCGTCGCACTGTGCCTCTTCGCGGCGGCCTCGCTGGTGATGCGACGGACACCGATCACGCGCCGGGTGAGGATTGCGTCGACCGCCGTGGTTGCTGTTGGCTGGGCGCCGACGATGCTCGATCTTGTGTTGCCGCAGCATCACAATCTGGCCCATGTCGCCTACTTCTTCGCGGCTGGCCGATCGAGCGGCCCTCGGGATGGCTTGCTCACCGGACTGCGTGTCGTGCTGCGCGAGACGGGACTGAGCGGGGGGTGGTTCGGCGGAACACCTCCCCTCGGCGTTTTCACCAATGCCTTCGACGGCAGCGTCGGCCTGGCCGCAGGGCTGGGCCTCGTCGCACTGCTGATCGTCGGCATCGTCGCCTGGCGACGTCACGACCGACTCGTCGGCTCGCTGGTGATCCTGCTCAGCACCCTGCTGGTCGTTGCTGTCGCCGAGATGGGTACGACGCGTGGCCCGGTCTTTCCGTATCTGTTCGGATGGGTCACGGCCGTCGGGATGATGTGCTGGCTGACCATCGTCGTCGCGTTCCACGATCGCACCCTGAAGGCCGGGCTCGGTGCGTTGGCTGCAGCGTTGCCGGTTTGTGCCGCGATCGTCATGGTGTTCGCGAGCCTCGATGCGGATCCGCCACTCAGTCCGCTCGAGCACCGCTCCGACGCAGGGGTCGTCGACAGACTCGTCACCACGGCACTTCCGGCGCTCGAGTCAGGTGGCCCGTACCGACTCGTCCACGGCCACGACGCGTTCAACTCGATTTTCGAACTCGGAGTCGTCGCTTCCCTGAGGGACCGCGGGGTGCGTCTCGTGGTCGACCCGTCCGTTGTGGTTC
>JAYTRT010000336.1:0-5604 GCA_043746045.1 Actinomycetota bacterium
CGGCATGACACGCACCTGATCCGAGAGTAACCTCTGCCTGGAACGGACGGCCGGGGGGCTGGTGGAGCGGACACCCAAATCGACGCGTCTCGCGTACCAACCGGCACTGGATGGTCTGCGCGCGGTTGCAGTGACGATGGTGCTGCTGTTCCACGGCGGTGTTTCGTGGATGCGCGGCGGATACTTCGGCGTCTCGATGTTCTTCACGCTCTCTGGGTTCCTGATCACGTCGCTGCTCGTGGGCGAGTTCTCGGCGACGCGACGGATCGAGCCGGGGGCGTTCTACGTGCGCCGGGCCAAGCGGCTGCTCCCGGCGAGCACGATCTGCATCGTCGTCGTCTCGATGATGGCGGCGCACGACGTCTGGCGGGGGGCTGACCATGTCCGTCGCGATGCAGTCGGTGCGCTCTTCCAGGTGGCGAACTGGGTGCAACTCGGCGGAGGTGGGAGCTACACCGATCTGCAGAGCAAGTCGGCGGGCCTGGTCTCACCGCTCGATCACTACTGGTCGCTTGCGATCGAGGAGCAGTTCTACTGGATCTGGCCGCTTGCGTTCTGGGGTCTGGCCGCGTATGCGCGCCGTCGCGGCCACAGCCTGACGGGCATCATGGTCGTTCTCACCGCGATCTTCGCAGCGGCGGCGCCGGTGGTCGCGTGGCGCTGGGGTCGCGATGCGGCGTATTGGGCCACACCCGCCCGAGCCGCGGAGATTCTCATCGGTGCGCTCCTCGCCGTTGCGCTGCGCGACGGAAAGGTCACGCCTCGGCGCTGGATGGCACCGGCCTCTCTCGTGGCTGTGGCCCTCATCGCTGTCCTGCTCCCCGCAGCCGGCGGACCTGCGTATCACGGAGCGTTCCCACTGCTGGCCATCGCCAGCTGTGGGCTCGTGCTCGGCGTGCAGATGCCTGGTCCGGTGACACGAGCGCTGTCGTTCAAGCCGCTCGTCGCGCTCGGGGCGATCAGCTACGGCGTCTACCTGTACCACTTCCCGATCTTCGTGTTTCTCTCGGTGAGCCGCGTCGGCCGCTCGGGTTGGTCACTGCTGGCCGCGCGCCTGGCTGTCACCTTGGTGTTCGCGATCGCGTCGTACTGGCTGATCGAGCGGCCGATCCGGCGAGCCGTCTGGACGGGATCTCGAACGATGATGCACGCAGCCGTTGCGGTCGGGCTGGTGGCAATCGCAATCCTGTTCGTGCCGACCCGGAACGCCACCTATTGGACGGCGGGTGCATCAGCGATCGCGGCGGCCGAAATCCCCGCAACCGGCAGCGTGGCGCCTCTCGCTCCTGTCGGACCGCCGGCTTCAGGCGCGTCGCGTCTGCCGGGCACGTCGGGCGCGTCGGGCACGTCGGGCGTGTCGCCCGTCGGCACATCGCTGTCGACCACCTCGCTATCGACCACCTCGCCGTCGATCACCTCGCCGTCGATCACCTCGCCGTCGGCAGCCACGGCCCAACCCGTTGTCACGTCGACCCCGGCAGCCGGGTCAGAGCCCGCGTCTGCACAGGCGCCCTCGACGACTCAGCCGGCCGGCTCGACCCCGACAACGGGCGACAGTGCTTCGTCGACGACGGTCGATGTCGTGAGCACACCGCTGACCATTCCGGTGATGCCACTGCTCAATCGACCTGTCCGGATCATCGTCGTCGGCGACTCGACCGCGGCGTCGACGGGCGCGGGCTTGGTCCAATGGGCGGCCCTCGACCCGACGATCGCCAAGGTCACGCTGCTCGTCGCGCCCGGTTGCGGGTTCATCCGCAGTGGTGTCGTTCCGACAGACGGCACGGTTCCGTACACCGCCCAGTGCAACGACATCCTCGATCACCAACTACCAACTGCTCTCAAGGCACTGCAGCCGGACATCGTGATGTTGATGACAACCATCCGCGACGTCGAGCCGCGAGTGTTCGACAGTGCCGAAGGCGCGCTCACTCCTCGGGACCCGCGCTTCGTCAATCGTGTCAGGGGTGACTACGTCGCGATCACCAACATGATCCTGTCCGCCTCGTCGGCTCACGTGGTCTGGATCAAGCCGCCGGCGATCGACCCGTACTGGATGAACCTCGACGTGCCGCAACGCGATGTCGTCGCGCACAGCACGATGGCGGTTCTGATGGGGGCCGCCACGATCGGGCATCGAGACCGGGCAATCGTGCTCGATCTCGGGGCATGGCTGGAAACGGCCGGTCTGGCCGAGGACCACGCAACGCGGCCCGACGGTATCCACTTCGATCAGGCCTCGTCACTCGACGTCGCCACCCGATGGCTCGGACCGGAACTGGTGATCGAGGCGACGCGTACGTCGACCGGGTGAGCCGCGTTGTGCCTGAAAGGGCGGCAGGTAGCGTGCGTGGATGGACGATTCCTCTGCCGACCGGGTCGCCGAACTGTTCGCCGCCGCTCTCGCTGTTCAGCAGAACGCTTATGCGCCGTACTCGAAATACCGGGTCGGCGCGGCTGTGCTGACGCCGAGCGGCCGGATCTTCTCCGGCTGCAACGTCGAGAACGCGGCATATCCACAGGGCGCGTGTGCGGAGGCCGGAGCGATCGCTGCAATGTGCGCAGCGGGCGAGCGCGTCATCATCGCCGTGCTGACAGTGTGCGACGGCGACGAGCTCGGCACGTGTTGCGGCGGTTGTCGTCAGCGCCTTCGCGAATTCGCCGCGCTCGAGACGCCCGTCTATGCCGCTGACGGCACCGGCGTGCGGGCGACGTTCACACTCGAAGGACTTCTGCCGCACTCGTTCGGTCCCGAACACCTCGTCTGACCCGAACGTTCGTTGTGCCTCGAACGTGCAGCAGACGCGAACATCTCGATCGACGAGAACATCTGGCTGCGACGGACCGGCCGATCTACGATCGGGTCGATGTCAGATCGCGTTCCGTATCTCTCCGCCAAGCTGCAGGGCCTGGGCACAACGATCTTCGGTGAGATGTCGGCACTGGCCGTCGCCACCGATTCTGTCAACCTCGGTCAGGGCTTCCCCGACACCGATGGTCCACGCGAGGTGCTCGACGCAGCGATCGCTGCGATCAACGGCGGCCAGAACCAGTATCCGCCGCTGATCGGTGTGCCGACGCTGCGCGCGGCGATTGCCGAACATCAGCAGCGCTTCTACGGCATCAGCGTCGATCCCGATACCGAGGTGCTCGTCACCTGCGGCGCCAGTGAGGCGTTGGCGGCAACGTTGATCGCGCTGTTGGACACCGGCGACGAAGTGGTCACCTTCGAGCCGACGTATGACATGTATGCCGCGTGCGCGGCGATGTCCGGAGCGACGATCCGGCCTGTGACCCTGCGGCCACCGGCGTACGCAGCCGACATCGACGAGGTCCGCGCCGCGATCAACCCGCGTACCAAACTGATCCTGCTCAACACGCCGCACAATCCCACCGGCAAGGTGTTCACCCGCGACGAGATGATCGCCATCTCCGAACTGGCGATCGAGCACGACCTGATCGTCGTCACCGACGAGGTCTACGAGCACCTCGTCTTCGATTCGCTCGAACACATCGCGATGGCGACGTTGCCCGGAATGCGCGAACGGACCATCACGATCTCGTCCGGTGGCAAGACGTTCAACACGACGGGTTGGAAAGTCGGTTGGGTCGTTGGTCCGGCAGCTCTCGTCGCTGCCGTGCGAACCGCCAAGCAGTACCTCACCTACGTGCACAGCGGACCGTTCCAGCCGGCGATCGCCGTTGGTCTGCGGTTGCCCGATGCGTTCTTCGTCGAGATCGGCGCCGACCTGCAGGCCAAGCGTGATCGGCTGTGCGCCGGGCTGACCGAAAACGGGTTCGACGTGTTCCGACCGAGCGGAACGTACTTCGTCACGGTCGACATCCGCCCGTTGCGCAGCGATGGCGATGGATACGCCTTCTGTCGTGACCTCCCCCATCGTTGCGGCGTGGTGGCGATTCCCAACGAGGTGTTCTACACGGATCGGCGCCGTGGTCGGCATCTCGTCCGGTTCGCATTCTGCAAACGGTTCGAGGTCCTCGACGAAGCCGTGAGCCGACTCAAAGCGCTCACCGTGTGAGCAACGCAACGGTTCGCGTCGCGGCGCTGCAGCACGACATCGTCTGGGGCGACCGGTCGGCCAACTTCGCACGTCTTGCACCGATGATCCGTTCTGCCGCCGGATCAGGCGCCCGACTCGCCCTCTTGACCGAGACGTTCAGTACAGGTTTCGTTACCGACCGGTCGATCGGTGAGCCAGAGGGCGGACCGTCGTCGCAGTTCATCGTCGAACAAGCTGCCGCCAACGGATTGTGGGTCGGCGGAACCTGCCCGGAAATCCCTGCCGACTCCGGCGACGACCAACGACCGTTCAACAGTTTCGTACTCGCCGGCCCGAACGGAGTCGTGCACCGCTACCGCAAGATCCATCCGTTCACGTTCGGTGGCGAGCACAAGCATTTCCGCGCCGGCGATCAACTGATCACGATCGAGATCGAAGGGCTGCGAGTCAGCCCGCTCGTCTGCTACGACCTCCGGTTCGCCGACGAGTTCTGGCGGCTGGCCACCGCAACCGACCTGTATGTGGTGCCGGCCAATTGGCCGGAGGCGCGGCGCCTGCACTGGCAGACGTTGCTCCAGGCGCGGGCGATCGAGAACCAGGCCTACGTCATCGGCTGCAACCGTGTCGGTGAAGGTGGTGGACTCGCCTACAGCGGCGACAGTCGCATCGTCGATCCGCAGGGTGAACTGTTGGCCACAGCGGCCCGGACCGAATCGATCCTGCTCGCCGACATCAGTGCACAGCACGTCACAGCGACACGGGAGCGGTTCCAGTTCCTGCGTGACCGGCGCACCCCGTAGACCTCCTACGATCAGCTCGACCGGCATCGCCGGTCGAGCCCCATCGCCCAACGCCGCCGTTCTTCCCAAGCGCCCCTCGTCATCATCGGAGTCGACCCATGGCATCAGCGACAGATCCAGCAGCCCATGTCATCACCGTTTCGGCCACGTACGGCGCGGGCGGCAGCATCATCGCTCCGAAGCTCGCGGCCGCGCTGGGATTGCCGTTTTTCGACCGTCTGATCCATGACACGGACACCCAGACGGCGGCAACCATCGTCGAGGGGTTGACCGACGCAGAGCGCGACCAGGCCCCTCCGACCGGCATCCTGTCCAGCCTTGCCAACCTCACGTCCGTCCTCGGGCTCCCGGTTCCTGGGGCTGAAGCCGAGCCTCGCGGCCAGTTGCGCAAGCAGGTCGAGACCAGTGTGCAGAACATCGCCAAAGGCGCGGGTGGTGTCATTCTCGGCCGTGCGGCTGCTGTGGTGCTCGCCGGGAATCCCGCGGCGTTCAACGTACGGCTCAGTGGTCCGACCGAGCGTCGCCTGGCGAGAGCGATGTCGATCGAAGGCGCGACCGAGGCACAGGCTCGGATGCGCCAGACCGACACCGATAAGGCCTGGTCGAAGTTCGTCAGCCGTCTGTTCGACAAGGACCCGGCCGACCCGGGGCTGTATCACCTGGTTCTCGACTCGACGGCGCTGTCGATGCAGTCGTGCGTCGACCTGATCGTCGCCGCAGCAACGGCCTACTGGGCGGGTCCCGTCATCTGACGCTGTCCCTCATCTGGCTGGACGTTGCGG
>JAYTRT010000337.1:0-5600 GCA_043746045.1 Actinomycetota bacterium
CGACGCCGAACTCGCCGCCGTCCCACTCGATCCACACGACTTCCACGGCGAATGGAACTACACCATCAACGCTCAATCAGACATGGCGTGAGCCCTAACTGAACGGCATTGCCGTTAGGACCCGTTAGGACGTGGTGTGGTGTGCGGTGTGTTGCCTGTGGCGCAATAAAGAGGGTGAGCGGTCGAACGCTGTATTGCCGTCGATTTCCGGCTTTCGAAATTCCGTACGACGTCCGGGTTCGTGTGCGTCGTGCCATGCCTGCTCAGGTTTGCCTGGGCCGACTTGGTGGGGCCGCCCGGGCTATCCGCCTTATGGGCAGGTCTTGTCGTTCGGGGGAACGATGCCGCGCGAGTTCTCGGTGGCGCTGGTCAGGGGTAGTGACGTCGTGGTTGTTGTCGCGCCGACGGTCGTGGTCGTGCTGCTGCTGCTGGTGTTGGTCGTCGTGGTGTCCGTTTTGCCGGGGATGGTCGTGCCGCTGTTGATCGTGCTGCCCGGCGCCAAAGACGTGGTGCTCGGTTCTGTCGTGGTTGTCTGCTCCACGCTCGTCGTCGTCGACTCGAAGACTTGGACAGGAGCGGTCGCCAACTGCGCCTGTCCCCTGAAGATGGCCAGGATTGACTTCATGTTGTCGCCTGTCAATTTCGGAACGATCACATCTGCGCCGCCGATGACCTGGCCGACGCCCTCGATCTGATACGTCTGGATTGCCTGCGGATCGAGACTCTTGAGGACACCAGCGAACTGGAGTTCTTTGTCGACGGTGAGGTCTTGGTCGACGACGACGTAGTTCTTGGCGACATCGATCAGACTGCGGGCCACCGACAGGTCGAAGCCCTTCGACAGGATTTTGGCGACCGCGCGGCGCAGGAAGTCCTGTTGACGTGAGATCCGCCCGAAGTCGCTGAAGGGGTCCTCGATGAACGTGTTGGTCTTCGGATCAAGGTATTGGTAGTGGCGGCTGCGTACGTACGCAAGCGCAGCATCACCGTTGAACGTGTAGCACCCTTCAGTGACATCGACGTTGAGTCCGGTGTGGGTGTCCTGCGCCGGGTATTTGAAGTAGACGGAAACGCCGCCCACTGCGTCGACCAATGATTTCAATCCGCAGAAGTCGACCTGGATCGAATGCTGGATTGGTACGCCAAAGTTGGCGTAGATCGTGTTGATCAGCTTCTGCGGATCATTGAGTATGTATGCGCTGTTGATTCGACTCTTCGAATTAGTGCCGTCGATCTGGACCCACAGGTCACGAGGAAACGACAGCACGGCTGCACGGTTGGTCGATGGATCGACCCGTATGACCATGATCGTGTCGCTCCGCGCGCCCATCGAACTCCTGTCGCCGAACGCCCCGTAATAGGGCGAGCTCGGGTCAATACAGTCGACAGCGCCGTCGGCGCCGGTGACCAGGAAGTTCTGGGCCTCAGGATCGGGTTGGGGAAACGGTTCTGTGGTCGTCGGGATATCGGCGCCAATCGCAGTGCCGGTCGTGTTATCGACGATCGCCACCGTGGAACCGGCGGGAGCGGGTGTCGTGGCCACAGCAGGTTTGATCGCCGCCGAGCCGACGTTGGTCGGAGGGGCTTGGATCGCTGCGGACTTCTTGGTCTGGTTGAGGAACTGTTGCCCGACGATCAGGAAGCCGGCGCCGACGAAACAGGCAAGCACAGCCACAACGTTGAACATCAGGACTGCCCAATGGACCGGCTGATGGTGAGCCCGACGCTGCGTCGGAGCGGCCCGAGGCGGACCGGGTAGCAGATCGATGTCTTCGTCGCCCATGAAACAAGAATTCTAGTGGACGACGTCACCGCTTCACCATCGCCGCCGGGCCCGACAGTGCGTTTCAGTCTGAGTGAATTCCGAAATGCCAATGCAAGGATTACACGTCCGACGTCAGGATCAGGCGGTCAGGTCCCGCGCCAGGTTGGATAAAAAGCGCGGTGTATTCTGTTGGGGGTGGAGGTGACAGCTGAGACTGAGGGACAGGCGCGATTCTTCGGGGGGTGGCGTAGCACATGAACATGGTTCAGCGACGGGTGGTCGCTGGCGTGGTCCGTCAACAGGCATTGGGCGGCCAACTTGCTCGCCGCGTTGAGGACGATCCGCGAGGCCGTCCCGACAGCGACTGGGGCCATGTGATCCTCGACGACCTGTCGCGCAACGGAGCAAGATCTGCGAGTGGGCTGCAGCGAACCGGCTCGAGTTGAGTTTCACTCGACGTCCAGCTGATGACGAACCTGATCGAAGCGCACTTCCGGGCCGCTCGCGAGTTCGTGTTGAACAACTCGAACCGCCGAACCATTTCGTGCTGACCCGCCGATTCCACGCCGATCAGTTCGGCGGGATCCTCAGGAACGCCTTGTTGGCACCGCATCACTTGTTTTTCGCGTGCGTGCTCGTGGCCGTGCGAAGCGCGGTTTGCTGGCCTCGGCTGAATCGGCCGGAAGCAACCGTGGGCGTTGGAGTCGGCTCCTCGACGGTTGTCGTTACGACAACCGCGACGGCACCGTTGCCGAAGTCGGCGATGTTTGCCTCCCCGGCTGCCACCTCTCCGCTCGCTGGCACCATGCGCGCGCCGACGACTACATGAGCCCGCGGGTGACAAGCCTGTCGCCGATAGGCAGCGTACGACGGATGACCGAGCTCGGCCTGATGGTGATGGCCGGGGTGATCACCGCCGCCGCATACACACTTGCTTCGCTTGGCAAGAATTCGACGATCCCGCCGAGCATCGTGGCGTTCCTTGTCGCACTGCTCGGTGTGTTGCTGTTCGCCCACCTCGCCACACGCTGGATGGCTCGCGGTGCTGACGCGACGTTGCTGCCGCTCGCTGTGCTCCTCAACGGGCTCGGTTTCGTGATGCTCACGCGACTCAACCAACGCCTCGCCTTGCTGCAGACGACATGGACGCTGCTCGGCGTGCTGGCGTACGCGGTGACGCTGCTGCTCGTCGAGCGCGCCAGCGACCTCGCTCGCTACAAGTGGACGTTCTTCGCGATTGGTGCATTTCTCCTCGTGTCGCCATTGATCCCCGGCATCGGCGTTGCTTTCGGCGGCAAACAGATATGGGTCCATATCGGGCCGATCAATTTTCAGCCAGCCGAGTTCGCGAAGATCGCGCTCGCATTGTTCTTCGCCGGTTACCTCGCAGAGCGACGAGAGCTGATCGCCACCGGCACATGGCGCGTCGGGCCATTACGCCTGCCCGAACCGCGATACTTCATGCCACTGCTGGTCGCGTGGGGATTCGCTGTGCTCGTGATCGTCGGAATGAAAGACCTCGGTGCATCGCTGCTGTTCTTTTCGTTGTTCGTGGTGATGCTGTGGGTCGCGACCGAGCGCACCACCTACCTTGTCCTGGGCCTCGTTCTGTTCGCCGGCGCAGGGTACGCGGCGTGGCACACGATCGCGATCGTCAAAACACGCGTGTCGATCTGGATAGACCCGTGGTCCCAGTACCAGGGCAAGGGCTACCAGATCGTGCAGGCGACATTCGCGTTCGCGAACGGCGGCCTCGGCGGCACCGGGCTCGGCTTGGGCATGTCGAACACGATCCCCGAGGTCAAGAACGACTTCATTTTCGCTGCGTTCGGCGAAGAGCTCGGGCTGTTCGGGGCGACCGCGATCTTGATCGCGTTCATCCTCATCGTCGGCGCCGGGCTACGCATCGCGATCCGCAGCGAACGACCATTCGAGAAGATCCTCGCGGTCGGACTCACCACGATCCTCGGGGTGCAGGCGTTCATCATCATCGGCGGCGTGACCCGCGTGCTCCCGCTCACCGGCATCACGCTCCCGTTCGTCAGCTACGGCGGCTCAAGTCTGCTCGCCAACTACGTCCTACTCGCGCTGCTGATCCGGATCAGCGACAGCACCGCCCGGCGCACTGGTGAAGTACCAGACACACTCGGGATCGGTGAACGGATCGAGGCGCAACGCGCACGACGCAAACACCGCCGCCGCGAGTCGGTACCTCACCTCAACCGCACGAGCCGTCGCCTCACGGCCGGGCCTGGTCGCGACGTACCGTAACGAAAAGAACTGCGAACCCGGACACCTCAAATTCGGTCAGCCGGGCCAAACATTGAGGTTTGCGCGCTCGAGCGCTTCCACGTGACCATGGCTACATCGTGCGCCGCCGGCGTGCCGAAGGCAAGACGCGACTTCGGCGGCAAAGCGAAGGGACGAGGGAATCGACGCCCAGGAATCGACGCCCACAATTCACGTATTCTTTGCGCTCGTCGGCGGGGGGCTCGGGACTTGCCAGGGTATCTTCGCTGTGCAGCCAGGCTCTGTGCGTGGTGCAGACGAGATTGTTTCGAGGAGGTGGGTCGATGAGCGATGGCAGTAGTCGCGTTCGGGTGATTCTGTCCTGCCCCGTCGGCTGCGTCTTGCCGTAGACCGTCGACATCGGGACCAGGGTTGCCCGGCCGGATCACTGTCGTTCTTGTTGCCTCACCACACGCGCTGGCTCGGCGTAGACATGGAGGTTGGACATGACCCAGGTGAACATCGCAACGCGCACGCCAGCGGTGCCAGGTGAGGTGCTGATTGCGGTCAGCGACGTGACGAAGACGTTCGCGACCCTGGAAGGCGAACTTCCGGTGTTGGAAGGTGTGTCCGTCGAAGTGCGCGCTGGGGAGGTCGTTGCGTTGCTCGGCAAGTCCGGAAGTGGTAAGTCGACGTTGTTGCGCTGTATTGCAGGTCTGTTGGTGCCGTCGACTGGCACTGTGCGGTATCGCGGTGAGCCGCTTGTCGGCACGAATCCCGGGACCGCGATGGTCTTCCAGAGTTTCGCACTGCTGCCGTGGTTGACGGTCCGCCAGAACGTCGAACTCGGCCTCGAAGCGAAGGGGATCGAACGTTCTCGACGTCGCGTCCTCGCAGAACGTGCGATCGACCTGATCGGGCTGGACGGCTTCGAAACGGCATACCCGAAGGAGCTCTCCGGCGGGATGCGCCAACGCGTCGGGTTCGCTCGCGCGTTGGTGGTCGAGCCGGAGGTGCTGTTGATGGACGAGCCGTTCTCTGCGCTCGACGTCCTCACCGCGGAGAACCTGCGCGGAGAGCTGATGGAGTTGTGGCAGTCGGAAGAGTTCCCGATCGAAGCCATCGTGCTCGTCACCCACAATATCGAAGAGGCCGTCCTGTTGGCCGACCGGGTGGTGATTCTCGGCTCCAAGCCAGGCCGCGTGAAGCTCGAACTCGACATCGATCTTGCTCGCCCGCGCGATCGACACGGCGCCGATTTCCAATCGTACGTCGACAAGATCTATGCAGTGATGACCGGGCGGGCAGTCCCCGAAACCGCCACGCCCCACGGCGTGCCCGCGCCGTCGCCGGCGAATTCCCCGCTTCCGCATGCGAGTGTCGACTCGCTGTCCGGGCTGGCCGAGGTCCTCGCAGGGCTGGGACCAGTGACGGTTGCGGGCGTCGCGGACGAGCTCGGCTTCGAGGTCGATGATCTGCTGCCATTGGTCGACGCGCTCGAGTTGCTCGAATTCGCGGCCGTCGAGGACGGTCGACTTTGCCTGAGCGAGGCGGGCAGCACCTTTGCTGGAGCTGATATTCAGGCCTCGAAGCAGATTTTCGCGCT